>NZ_BMOE01000001.1:214081-214557 GCF_014646915.1 Deinococcus aquiradiocola
CAGACGTTCGTCTGCTGGATCGAATCTCGCCTTGAACAACGCCAGCGCCGCACTGAACGACTCCACATCCACGGTATCGAAGCGCAACAGATCACTCCGCCCCGAATACGGATGCACGAAGCCGTAGATGTACGTCCACGCGAAGCCGTTGTCCTGCAGGGCGGGGGGCCGTGCCCCCCGCTTCGCCCAGCGGCGACGCAGCACGCTCTTCGTCCCGAGCCGTGCTTCATCCTCGAACCAGCGTTCCACCTCCCGTCCCGATGAAGTGCCCTTCAGCGTTTCGACAAGGGCGCAGATTTTTTTTTGTACGCCTCCTGCTCCGCCGGGCTCGCCGCCTGGGGATGCTGTGGACGGGGGAGCTGAACCGTGTATTGGAGCCGACGCAAATAGTTCCATCCGGTGACGATGTTCACCGGATGGCCCACCACCTCTTCGATCCAGGCGGCCACCTGACGGGACGTCCAGCGCCCGCCATC
>NZ_BMOE01000002.1:0-710 GCF_014646915.1 Deinococcus aquiradiocola
AGGGTGTACGACACGGTCTCCCCGGGCCGGAAGTACGCCGGGCCCGCCTTCGTGATCGCCAGGTCCACGCTCGCCGGCACCGCGACCGAGATGGTGGCGACGTTGCTGGTCGCGCCCTGGTTGTCCTGCACGGTGTACGTGACGCTGCTCGTCCCGGTCGTGAACCCGGGCGCGGGCGTGAACGTGACGTTCCCGGCGTTGTCCACCGTGAACGTGCCCTTCCCCGGGTCGGTGAACGTCGTCTGCCGACCCGGCGTGGCCGGGTCGAGGTCCACTGTCGCGGCGTTCACCGTGCCGGGCGCGGTGTCGGTGTCGTTCCCCGTCACGCTGAACGTCACGCTCACGCCCGGATCGGTGCTGCTGGCGTCGTTCACCGCCACCGGGGGCCGGTTCACGGGAATCGTGTACGTGGCCGCCGCGCTCGTGGCCCCGTTGTCGTCCGTCACGGTGTACTGGAAGGTCGCGTTGCCGTCGAAGGCGGGGTTGGGCGTGAACGTCAGGTTGGCAGGCGCGCAGCTGCTCGGCACGCTGGCGATCGCCGTTCCGCTGCACGACAGGGTGCCCATGGCGGCCGTCGGCAGGGTCGTCACGGTGTACGTGACGACCGTCCCGTCAGCGTCGGTGCCGCTCAGGCCCGGCGTGAGGCTCACCGCGCCCGCCGTGCTCGTCACGACGGCGTTCGTGACGTTCGCGGCCACCGGCGGCTGGTT
>NZ_BMOE01000002.1:300843-400685 GCF_014646915.1 Deinococcus aquiradiocola
GCGCTTCTGCGCGATCAGGTCGTCGAGGTAGGGCAGTCGAGTCTCGGTGTTCAGCACCTCGAGGTTCGCTTCGATCTCACCGGTCCGCATGAGGTGCAGCCCGGTCAGCAGGGTGCGGAAGGTGTACAGCAGCGGCTTGATGCGCGGCGGGTCGTCACGGTTCAGCAGCTTCCACTGCCCGGCGCTGAAGCCCAGGTAGTGGTGCGCGTGGTGGCGGGTGACGCAGCGGCGGCCCAGGTCGCGCAGCTCGGCGTGCTCGCGCGTGGTGAGCACCACCAGCGGTGAGTGCAGCTGCTCCAGCACGTACCCGTTCGGTTTCAGCATCAGGGCCATGAACTTGCGCAGGTCGTGCGTGACGAGGTCGAGTTCCAGGCCGCCCACGACACGGTCCGAGTCGATGGTCTCGCGAATCGGGTGCAGGCCCAGCACCTCGCGGGCGGGCAGGACGTGCACGCCGCGCAGGTCCCAGTCGCTGTCGGGGCTGGGGAACCCGTACAGGTGCGCCCCGCTGACGGTGGCGAACAGGAGCGGGTAAGGGTGGGTGCGGACGGCGTCGTGAAGGGGGTGGGGGTAGATCATGGGTGCTCCAGCATCGCCGTTCGGGCGCGGATCAGGAAGGCGTTCACGCGGGCGGCGTCGGGACGTTCGGGCAGCCGGGTGGTCTGCACGGCCGCGGCCATCTGGCGGTGCAGGTCAAGCCGCCAGGCGTTCAGTTCGTCCCAGGGCACCTCGCCGCGCTTGACGGCCAGCAGCGTGCTCCGGTGCTCGCCGACGTGCACGAGAACTTCGCCTTCCTGGAGCACCGAGAGGCCCGACAGCAGGAGGCGCAGCAGGTGCATGGCGTGCTTCCAGCGGATCTCGCCGTGGTTGCGGAGGTCCGCTTCCAGCCGCTTGAACTGGCCCATCACGTAACTGTTGTACGTCTGGTACACGAGGGTGGACAGAAAGGCTGAGCGCATGGCGAGCAGTTCCTCCGCGAGGGGCGTGGCGTGCTCGACGAGGGGACTGTACAGCACTTCCAGGATGTTCGGGTTGGCTTTGAGGGCCAGCGTCAGGAATTTCTGGAGTTCCCAGTACGTTTCCTGGGTTTCTTCGTTCTCGAGCTGTTCCGGCACGCCCCACAGGGCCCAGTGCTGCGCGGCGGTGGGCAGCCAGAACCCGCGCCGGTCGGTGTCTGAGGTGTCGGTGTCGAGGCCGAAGGCGCGCGAGCCGACCACCACCCGCAGCTGAACCTGCGCCCACAGGTCACTGGACTGCGGCGCCACGAGGTTCCCCTGCTCGCGGTGGAGGCTCAGCTGACGGCGCAGGAAGCTGTGCTCGCTGCCGTCGGGGAACTGCACGCGGTAGGTGTGCGGCGCCGCGGTCGGTGCCCGGACCACCACCCCGAGCGTCCCGGCCGGGTGCAGGACGATCTGCGCGGGCGTGTGCAGCACGGAACGCGTGACGACGCGCGTGCCGACCGGCAGGACGCCAGTCTCGCCGTTCACGGAGCACTCCTGCTGAACACGGCCATCTGGGTGGGTGATCCGAGGTCCGCGTCGCTCTGCCCGACGGGCCGGACCGTGACCGTGTACCCGAACGTGTCGCTCACGCGCGCCGCCCAGCGGCGGAACGTCTCGCGGTTCCACTCGAAACGGTGGTCGAGGTGCCGCCGTTCTCCTTCCCCGAGGGACGCGTAACGGGCGTTGTACTCGGCGTTCGGGGTGGTGACGATCACGGTGCCGGGCCTCGCCTCACCGAACACCACGCGTTCCAGGGTCCACAGCCGCGGCTCGTCGAGGTGTTCGATCACCTCGACGAGCGCGGCGGCATCGTAGCCGCTCAGACGGGCGTCGCGGTACGTGAGCGAGCCCTGCAGCAGCGTCAGGCGGGCACGGACGGTGGGCGGCCGTTCGTCCAGGCGCAGGTACCGTGCCGCGCGGCTCAGTTCGCGGGCGCTGACGTCCATCCCGACGATCTCCCGGAACTGGGGGTTCGCGAGGAGGAGGTTCAGCAGGTGCCCCTCGCCGCAGCCGAGGTCCAGCACGCGCGCCGCGCCGCTGGCGACCAGTTCGGCCTCGACGGCCGCGAGCCGCTGCGCGTTCAGGGAAGGTGTGGCCGGCCCGGCCGCGGGCTCGTCCAGCGGTCCGAACGTCCCGGCTGCCGCCCGCAGCAGGTCCCGCTGGTGCTTCAGGGATCGGCGCAGGATCAGGTCGCGTTCCGGATGCCCGGGCAGCCAGCCGTCCCCGAGCCGCGCGAGGCGGTCGATCTCGCCCTCGTCGACGAAGGTGTGCCTGGCGTCGTCCAGCACGGGAATCAGGACCGTCAGGTGCGCCAGCAGCGCCCTGAGCTGCACGGTACCGCTCAGCTTCAGGTCGAGGTACGGGCTGTCCCCCCATTCGGGAAACGCCGGGTCGAGCGTCACGGGGCGGGCGTGCACCGCGTAGCCCAGCGGCCCGAACAGCCGCCGCGGGAGGTCCGGATGGCCCCGCGAGGGCAGGACAGGCAGGTGAATCTCGAACGGCAGCGCCGTGTCGGCGAGGTCCTGCCGTTCCTTGCTGCGTCCACTCAGGGCGGTGCCGAACGCTTCGCGCAGCGCTGCGGTCAGGGCACTGCCCGCGGCGTACGGGCGGTCGTTCACGTACGGTTCGAGCGGCGCGCTGCCGCGCCCGGCCCGCCCACGGGACAGGGCGACCGGGTCGAGCTCCACGAGCAGGGCCGCCGTGCAGCGCTCCTCGCTGACCTCGGGGTAGAACACCTGCGCCTGCCCTCCCGGCAGGGGGAACGTGAAGAGCCGGTCCGGATGCTTGTGCAGCAGGAACCCGAGGTCCGTGGCGGGCCGGTGGGTGGTGGTCAGGGTGATCAGCATGTCAGGTTCCTCTGCGTGAGACGGTGTCTTGGCCGCCCGGAAGGACGGTCCGGTGCGCTTCGGGCAGGTACGGGAACTCGGCGTGCTCGAGCTGCTGGGCGAGCACCTGCGCCGGAACCGGGTGCGGGCGCGCGGCGTTGCGGGTGAACAGGGTGCTGGTGGGCGGCTGGAACACGGCCAGCGTGGTCAGCGCGCCGTAGTCGAGGCCCAGCCCAAGCGGGACGCGCCGGAAATCACGCCGGGTGCAGGTGGCGTCCCAGACGACCTTCCTGCCGCGCCGGAGCGCTTCGCGCAGCTGTTCCTTTGCGGCCTGCAGCACCTGGCCGTTCACGGACTGATCCGCCCGCCGGCCGGCCAGCGCCTCCCGCAGAGCGTCGAGCGAAACGATCTCGTGGTCCGGGAGGTGCTCGGCGATCCATTTGCTCTTGCCGGACCCGCTCGGACCGCAGGTGACCACCAGTTCAGGGAAGCCGCCACGGGCCGCGTAGGCGCGCGCGACGGCCTCCTCGGGCGTCTGGATCAGGCCCGACTCGTGGTCGAGCACGCCGCGCTGCAGGGTCAGGTCGAGCAGGGCGGGTGAGGCGTCCGGCAGGGCCGCCCGGACGTGCTCCCGCCACCCGGCGTACGGGTCGCGGGCGTCCCAGAGGTCGTACTCCTCGGCCTGCAGCCGGAAGAGGTCGAGGTCGTCGAGCCGCGACGCCTGGTCCGGCGTGACGCGGCCGCGCGTGTCGGCGACTTCCAGCAGGTACAGCGGCCGGAGATCGACCTGGCGCGCCAGTCGGCGATACGCGGGAAGCGTTCCGTCCCGGAAGGTGCGGGCCAGGTCGTGGTGATGACCGACCAGGGCCATCACGCCGCTTTGCACGGCCGTGGGCAGCTGCAGTTCGGGGAGGCGGTACGCCAGGAAGGAACGGCCGCGGTCCGCGTGGCGCGGTGAGATCACGCGGGGCCGGCCGGTCTCGTCCTGCTGGGTCCGGGTCGTGAGAGGTTTGCCGATGTCGTGCAGCAGGGCCGCCAGGATCAGGGTCAGCCGGGCGTCGCCCTGCAGCGCGGCCGCGTCGGCGAGCCGGTACGCTTCCTGCAGCACGCGCCCGGTGTGGACGGCCACGTCCCCCTCGGCGTGCCATTCCTCGTCCTGAGGGGTACCGGGAAGCTGGGACAGCAGCGGCAGCACGTCCCCGAGCGAGGCGGTGAGCGCGGCCAGGTCCGGCGTGCCGGTGCCGCGCAGGTCCTCCAGCGGCGGCCTCACCGGGCGCTCCTCAGGCGGTTCGGCGTGACCGGCTGACGACTCCAGTGTTCGTCCGTCTGCACGTGACCGGCCCGCACGAATTTCGCGACGTGCTCCTGAAAGTCCCCGTACCGGAAGGCCTGCACGGTCCGGACCACGTACCCTTCCGTCACGTCCGTGTTCACCTGCAGGGCCCGCAACTGCCGCTCGTCCCACGGGCCACGGTAGAACTCCCGGGGCGTCGGGACGCCGAGTCGCGCGGCCCAGGCGAGCGTGTCGTCCCAGGAGAGGGCGACGTTCGTGTCGTCCCAGACACTGAACAGGTAGAAGTACCCTTCCAGGTCGTCGTAGGGCAGCGAGTGCCGGGCGAACACGTTCTCCCCGCAGACACGCCAGCCTTCCGGGATCAGGTACCCGGTCCTTCCCTGCAGCGCCTTCACCCAGTCCCGGGAGGGGTGCGGCCCGGAATCCAGTGAGCGCGCATGCATGCCCGAACGGGAGAGGGTGGTGTTCTCACCGTCGAGTTTCTCGGTGACGACCACCTCCCGGCCCTCGAACGGCAGGCTCGCGCCCAGGACCGTGTCGTCCGCACCCCGTCCGGGGGACCAGGGGAGGTGCGGCGTGCGCGGGTATTTTCGTCTCGTGTCCATGCTCGCCCCTTTCAGGTGCAGGCTAGCGGGTTCCCGCCCGCCCGCACAGCGCCGTCTGCACGGGTCGCCGTACGCCGAAACGCCTATCCCCTGCAGCCGAGTGGGAACGGGTCACGCGGACAAGGCCAACGGTCCGACCCGGAGGGACGCTCACCGGGCGTGAAGGCCGGGCACCTGGGCGCTGCCGTACGTTCCGGAAGAAGGACAGCCCTGTTCACGGAGGCCGGCAAGCAGACCGGTGACGCTCTTCCGGGAGGGCAGCGACTGGGTGCCGATCGTGCGCATCGGTGAACGGTGACCTGAGCCCCTCCCGGCGCCGTTCCCGGTCCTGGCGGCCGCCGGGTGGCAGACTGGGGGCATGCTGCTCGTCACGCACGCCGCACTGACCTGGGCCCTGGTGGGCCTGATCCTGACCATTCAGGTCGTGCATTACCCGCTGTTCGCCCGCGTGGGGACGGGCGGGTACGCGGCGTACCAGCAGGAGCACGTGACGCGCATCACGTGGCTGGTCGCGCCGCTGATGCTGGCCGAACTTGGGACGGGGGCCGCGCTGGTGCTGTTCCGGCCGCCCGCGCTGCCGGCCGTGTCCGTGTGGCTGGGGCTGGCGCTCATCGTCCTGATCTGGGGCTCGACGGCGCTGGTGCAGTCTCCCACCCACGGGCAGCTCGCGGCGGGCTTCGACGCGGCCCTGCACGCGCGGCTCGTCCGGACGAACCTGCTCCGGACCGTGCTGTGGGTGGCGCGCGGCGTGCTGGCCGGATGGTGGCTGCTGCGCTGGGGCGCGTGAGGGTGGCGCGTCAGCGGGTGAGGCGGCTGAGAGCGGCGCAGGCGATGATCAGCAGGGCGGCCATCAGGGTCGGGAACGTCAGGTGCTCGCCGAGCAGCAGGGCGGCCCAGCCGAGCGTCAGGGCCGGCTGGATCAGCTGGGCCTGACCGGCGTGCGCGATGCCGCCGAGCGCCAGTCCGCGGTACCACGCGAAGAAGCCGAGGAACATGCTGAAGACCGAGATGTACAGGAAGGCCAGCCACGCCGGGAGGGACGGCACGTGCGCCGGGAGCGGGGTGAGCAGCAGGACGCTCAGGGCGGCGGGCAGGCCGAGCACGAGGGCCCAGCTGACGACGCGCCACCCATCGAGCGTGCGCGCGAGTCGCCCGCCCTCGGCGTACCCGAGCGCGCCGAGCAGGACGGCGAGCAGCAGGTACAGGTCCCCCAGGCCGAGGTGCCCGGCGCCGATCACCGCGCCGAACCCCAGCACGGCGAGGAAGCCGAGGGCGCACACGAGCCAGAAGGCGGGTCGGGGGCGTTCCCGGGCGAGCAGGACGGCGGCGACGGCGCTGGCGGCCGGGAGCAGGCCGACCACGACGGCGGCGTGCGTGGCGGGCACGGTCTTCAGGGCGAGGGACGTGAAGACGGGAAAGCCGAACACGACGCCGACCGTCACGAGGGTCAGCCCCAGCCAGTGCCGCCGTTCGGGAAGGCGTTCACGGCGCGCCGCGAGCAGGGCCACGGCGAGGAGGCCCGCGACGACCGCCCGGCCGAAGCCGGTGGCGACACTCCCGAACTCCGGGACGGCGAGCCGCGTCATGGGGAGGGTCAGGCTGAAACACAGGACGCCCAGGGCCGCCCACCACCAGCCGGCGGACTGAGGGGCGCGGTTCGTGGGGACAGCCGGGCGGGGCGGCGGAGGCGTTATCGCGACCGGAGCAGTAACGTTACCTGTAGTCTTCACGGAATAGGATATCAGCATGAAGCCCACACAGGGAGAACCGCAGGGAAGCGTACGCATCCTCGAAGCCCTCAGGGCCCTGCTGGAGCAGGAATACCGCCCAGGTGACAGGCTCCCGTCGGTGCGCGACCTGACGCGGCAGTATCAGGCGAGCCCGGTGACGGTCAGTGCCGCCCTGACGCGGCTGGTCGGAGAGGGCCGGATCGTGACGCAGCCGGGCCGGGGCACCTTCGTGGCGCAGGTTTCCGCCCCCACACCCGTCCGGGACGTCGGCTGGCAGACCGTGGCGCTCTCCGAGACCCTGGCCCTGCCCGGCGAGATGCAGACCATGCTGAGCCCCACCCCGGCCGGCCTGATTCCGCTCGGGAGCGGGTACACCGACGAGTCCCTGCACCCGGCGGACCTGCTGCACAGGACGGCCGCCAGCGCCGCCCGCAGGCCCGGCATCTGGTCGAGGCTGCCGCCGGAAGGTCTGGAGGCGCTCCGGACGTGGTTCGCTCAGCAGCTCGGCCCGGAGCACCGGCCGGAAGACCTGCTGATCGCACCCGGCGGGCAGGCCGCGCTGTCTACTGCACTGCGCGCGCTGGTCCCACCGGGCGCGCCGCTGCTGGTGGAATCCCCCACGTACTACGGGGTGCTGGCTGCCGCGCGCACCATCGGCGCCCGCCTGATTCCCGTCCCCACCGACACGCACGGCATCCGGCCCGACCTGCTGCACGCGGCGTTCCGCGCCTCGGGCGCCCGGGTGCTGTACCTGCAGCCGCTGTACGCGAACCCCACCGGCGCCGTCCTCTCGCCGGAACGGCGGGCCGAGGTCATCCGGGCGGCCGAGGAGGCCGGCGCGTTCATCGTCGAGGACGACTATGCGCGCGACCTGAATCTGCACGGCACGCCCCCGCCGCCGCTCGCCGTGCTCGCCCCCGACCGCGTGGTGTACCTGCGGTCCATCACGAAATCCACCGCGCCCGGCCTGCGTGTCGCGGCCATCGCGGCACTCGGACCGGTCCGCACCCGGCTGCGGAACGCGCGGGCCGTCGAGGACTACTTCCTGTCGGGCCCCATTCAGGAGACGGCGCTGCAGGTCCTGACGTCCCGGATCTGGCCCCGGCACCTCCAGCACCTGCGCGGCACCCTACGCGGACGCCGGGACGTGATGCGCGCCGCGCTGGCCCGTCACCTGCCGCACCTGCAGGTGATGGGCACCCCGGCAGGCGGCTTCAACCTGTGGGTGCGGCTGCCGGACCACACCGACGACCTGACCTACGTGGCGGACGCGGCCCGGCAGGGCGTGCAGGTCAGCGCCGGACGCAACTACTTCCCGGCCGAACCGGACGGATCGTACGTGCGCCTGAGCTACGCGGCCTGCAGTGCCCAGCGGATCGAGGACGCCGTCCTGCGGCTCGCCGCCGTCCCACTTCACTCCGCCTGACTGGACCCGGACCTCGCTCTTCCGTCCGTACGGGCGGGCACAGGCTGCCACACGGTCCGCAGGTCCGTCAGGGGCGTGTCGAAGAGGCCCGGCTGGCGCTGCCGCGTCACCTGCGCGTACCCGTCCGCCGTGAGCCCCTTGCGCAGCCGGGTCGCGAACCCGTTCAGCAGCACCTGCCCGTAATGCCGCGCGTCGTAGTCGCGGTCGTCCGGGTCGTCCAGCATGCACAGGCCCGCCCCGGCCCGCTGGTAGACGATGACGCGGTCCCCGGCCTGCCAGGCCCGCCCGGCACGGAATAGGGCCTCGTACACGGCCTCCTGCCGACCCGGGCGGGACTGCCGGTACTCGTCCTCGCTGCGGGTGAGGCGCACGCGGCTCGCGACCTCCGCGTTCCGCAGGTGCCCGCGCGTCACGTCGTCCAGCGCGTCCTCGAACGCCGCACGCACGCCCGGCACGTCCCCCTGCAGCAGGCACGTCACGGCCCGCCTCAGGAACGCCCGCCCGTACGCCTCGCCGCGGCTGGACGTGAACGCCGCCCCCCGCAGGTCAAGCTGCCCGTCGTACCCCAGCAGCGCGTAATTCTTCGTCTCGTGGCTCAGCATCGCCGCCCAGCGGCCGTCGAACTCCAGCGTCACGCCGTCCGGCAGCAGGGCGTCCACCTCACGGATCACGCGGCGCTCGTCCTCTTCGCTCCAGCCTTCCGGCACGCTGAAGTACACGCCGTCCGTGTCCGCCTCGATCAGGGTCACGCCCCGGTCCGCCAGACCGTCCGTGACGAGCCGCAGCGTCTCCCGGCCGCGCGTCGTCACCCGGTTCGCGGCCTGCACGTCCCCGAACACGCTCATGCGCCCCGCCCCCAGGTACCCGTACCCGCTGTTCACGACGAGTTTCATGGCATTCTGCATCGCGTCGTGCTCGCCGGGATCCCCGCGCCTCGCGGCCGCCTTGTGCTCCAGCCGCAGCCGGGTCAGGTGATCCATCAGGTGCAGGAACACCCCGAGGGTGTCACTCACCGGCCCGATGCGCCCGTGCCGGATCAGGCTGGGGTACATGCTGGCCACGTCCGCCTTCACCACGCGCCTGAGCACTCCCTCGGCAAACAGCGTGACCGCGCCCCCCTGGTGCGCCTCGCCGGGCGGCTGCGGGCCGGGCAGGGCGTGCGCGGCGCGCAGGTACGCGCGGACGAGCATCGGTTCGAGCATCCCCATCGCTGTCCCCGCGTACGGCAGGCGGTGGTACGGCCGGGGCGCCATGCGGGCCAGCGCGAACGACGGCGCGAGCACCCGCCGGGCGAGCGCCTCGACCTCCTGCACGTCCTGCAGCGCGTACCGCCGCACCAGCGCCGGCTGCGACACGTACGTCTGCGCGATCTTCGCGCCTTCCAGGTACACGCGGCCCTCCGGGGCGAGTCCGAACAGCTGCGACACGGCCTTCAGGCCCGCGCTCGGCAGGTTCAGACGCCGCACCGCGTCGATGGTGTCCACGATCTCACGTCCCGCGCACGCCCAGTGCGCGTCCCGCCCGCCGTCCAGCACCCGCCACAGGCCCGGCGGCGCGCCGGGACGGCTGAAGTTCAGCGTCACGCCCAGCCGCTCCGCGCGGCCCTGCAGGAACGGCAGGTCGAAGCCGTGGATGTTGTGGTTCTCGATGATGTCCGGGTCGCGCTCCCGGAGGACCCGCATCAGCCCCTCGACGAGCGCCGCCTCCTCGTTCGCCCTGCGGGCCTCCAGCACGGCCTCGAACCCGCGGTTGTCCCGGACGGCGATCATGAAGATGCGCGACGTCGCCGGATCCAGGCCGGTCGTTTCCAGATCGAACTGCAGTCGGACCGGACCGTCAAACTCCAGGCCCTTGAAGTACGTGCGGCCCGACGCCATCAGGTACCCCTCCACCGGCTGCACCCCGTGGTACCCGGGGAGGTCCCGCAGACCGGTGACGCGCCGACCGGACCGCTTCGACGCGCCGCGCAGCACCTCCTGCCGGAGCGCCTGACCGTCCCGCGCCGTCAGCAGGTACCGCAACCTCCCCTCCCCGCCCCGCAGGGAACGCACGGCGAACTCGGCCGAATCGTCGTTCCAGGCGAGGCGGGACCCGAGATGCTCCAGGTCCCGCAGGTCCGCCGCGAACAGCCAGGGCCGGAAGGTGTCCCGCTCCAGCGTGAGGGACTCGCCCACCCGCCGCCACACCCACGCGCGCCCCCGGTGGTCCGCGTGCACCGAGACGATGCCGGGCGTGGCGTCATGCCCGAACAGCTGCGCGTCCGTCCCGAGGTCCGGCGAGAACGTCACGGCGTCTCCAGGTTCACGGACCGGAGCCACCACCCGGACAGCAGAAGGGCACGCACTCCAGGATGATGCCACGCCCGGACTGGACGGCCCGCACCTCCCGCTGCGGACCACCGTCGCGGGTGTGGGGCCAGGTTCAGCCTTCCAGCGCCAGGGCTTCGAAGCTGCGGACCAGGGGGCGGCGGTCGTCGGCGCGGCGGACGACCTGCAGTTCGCTCTCCAGGCTGACGCCCTGCAGGGGAAGGCAGACGACGTTCGCGGGCGCCACCCCGGCCACGCATGCGGGCGCGAGCGACACGCCCAGGCCTGCCCCCACCAGACGCAGGATGGTCAGCCACTGCGAGGCCTCCTGCGAGGCGACCGGCCTGAACCCGGCGGCCTCGCACACACTGAGCGGTTTCTCGTAGGCCCGCGCTCCGGCCGAACGCGGGTAGTACACGAAGGGCCGGTCCCGCAGGACCGTGACCGGCACCGACGCCCTCCCCGCCTCGGGGTGGTCGGCCGGGAGGACCACCACGAACGGTTCCGACGCGATAACGTGTGCGTGGAGGCCCGGCACCGGTTCCATGTCGCGGACGATGCCGGCGTCCAGCGCGCCGGACAGCAGGCCGTCCACCACCTGCGCCGTGAACGACTCCCGGAGGTTCAGTTCGACGTTCGGCTCCTGCGCCCTGTACCGGCCGAGCAGGCCCGGCAGGACCGTCAGGATGGCGGAGCCCGCGAACCCGATCCGCAGCACGCCCCGCGCGCCGCGCGCGATGCTGCGCGCCTCCTGCACGTCGTCCTGAACGTTCCGCAGCGTCCGGCGCGCCCGGTCGAGGAAGGCTGCACCTGCCGGGGTGAGCTGCACCGACCGGGAGGTCCGCACGAGCAGGGCGCAGCCCACGAGGTCCTCCAGTTGCCGGATCTGCTGCGAGAGCGGCGGCTGCGCGAGGTTCAGGCGCCGGGCCGCCCGGCCGAAATGCAGTTCCTCGGCGACCGCCACGAAGTACCGCAGGTGACGCAACTCCAGCGCCCGAGGGATATTCAGCTCGTCTCGTTCCACGCGAACAAGATATTGGACATCTCGGTGACACGCTCCCCATACTGGTCCGCAGCGAGGTGCGCATGAACGACGACCGCAGTGCAGCTGGCACGTCCGTCCCCGAGTTCGGCCCGGCCCACGGACCACAGGACCTCACCGCCTTCCGGACCCTGAACGAGGAATGGATCACGCATCACTTCACCCTCGAAGACACCGACCGGCAACAGCTCGGCGACCCCGAAGGACAGATTCTCGCGCCGGGCGGCCGGATCTTCATGGCGCGAATGCACGGTGAGGCGGTCGGCTGCGTGGCCCTGCGGCCCACCCGGCCCGGCGAGTACGAGGTCTCCAAGATGGCCGTCACCCCGAGGCTGCGCGGGCAGGGCATCGGCCGAAAGCTCCTCGAGTACACCATCTTGCAGGCCCGCGGCCTGGGCGCCCGCCGACTGATGCTCGGCAGCAGCACCAGGCTCGGCAGCGCCGTCCACCTGTACGAACAGCTCGGCTTCACGCACCTGCCGCCGGAACGCCGCCCGGACCTCGCCTACGCCCGCGCGGACGTCTTCATGGAACTCGACCTCTGACACGGACGCCGCGCCCCGCCGGAACGGGCCTGCTCACATGAACTGGCCGTCCTGCTGGAACACCTCCCCGTCGAGGAGCACCTGACCGCCGGTCCGCAGGTCCTTGATGAGGTCCCAGTGCACGGCGGAGACGTTGGTGCCCCCGGTTTCCGGGTAGCCGTTGCCGAGGGCCACGTGCACGGTGCCGCCGATCTTCTCGTCGAACAGGATGTTCCGGCTGGGCGTCTGAATGCCGGCGTTGGTGCCGATGCCCAGTTCACCGACCACCCGGGAGCCGTCATCGGTGTTCAGGGCGGCGAGCAGCACGTCCTCGCCCTCCTCGGCGCTGGCGTTCACCACCCGGCCGTTCTCGAAGGTCAGGCGGACGTTGCGGACGTCCGCGCCGCCGTACTGGGTGGGCAGGTCGAACTGCATCTCTCCCTGCGCGCTCGTCTCGACCGGGCTGATGAAGACCTCACCGGACGGCATGTTGCGCCTGCCGTCGCTGTTGACCCAGCTGCGTCCCCGCACGTCGAGGCGCAGGTCGGTGCCTGGCCCCACGATCCGTACCTCGCGCGCCCTCGACAGCCGTTCCACCAGGCTCGCCTGCAGGGCCCGCACCTCGCCCCATTTCGCGACCGGGTCGGCCGCGTCGAGGAACATGGCCCGCGCCACGAAGGATTCGTAGTCCGGCAGGGTCATTCCGGCCGCGTCCGCTCCGTACGGCGTCGGATACAGGGTCAGGTTCCAGCGGCGCTGGGCCCGGAGGCGAGCGACCGGTGCCAGGGCCTTGCGGTGCCGGGCCTGCCGCAGGGGACCGAGTCCCGGCACGGGTGCGGACGGCGTCAGGATCCGGATGGAGGCCTGGACGCTCTCCACGTCCGCCAGCAGCAGCGGGTCCGCGGCGTCCAGCAGGTGATCCGCGGCCAGACGCTGGAAATCGCTTTCCTGAGCGGGGTATTCGAGCCGCACGACCGGCGCCGCGCCGCGCTCCAGCACCGCGCGGGTAAGCGCCTCCACCAGGGGGAGCGCCAGCGTGGTGCCCTGAATCAGCACCCGTTCGCCCGGCTGCACGGCGAGACAGTAGTCGGTCAGCAGCAGGGCGTGCGTCTCGGGGCGGTAGACCGTCCGTTCAGGATTCACAGGCTGGTCACGGCTCCCCCGTCCACGAGCAGGACGCTGCCGTTCACGTACGCCGCGGCGGGGGAGCACAGGAAGGCGGCCACCCGTCCGAACTCCTCGGGACGCCCGAGCCGGCCCGCCGGGATCTGCGCCTCGGAGGCCGCGCGGATCTCCGCCCGGCTGCGGCCCTTCCGGGCGGCGAGCGCGTCGTCCAGCTGATTGATCCGTTCGGTCTCGATGCGTCCAGGAGCCAGGCCGTTCACCTGAATCCGGTCCCCGGCCAGCTCCAGCGACAGGCTCTTACACAGGCCCTGCACAGCAGGCCGGAAGGTGTTGGAGAGCGTCAGGTTCTCGATCGGCTTCTTCACGCTGCTGCTGAGAACCGTCAGGATCCGCCCGCCTCCGGCGGCCTGCATCAGGGGCACGGCCAGCCTGACGCTGCGCACGACGCTCATCAGCGTCAACTGGAAAGCCGTGCTCCACTCCTCCTCGCCGAGCGCCGTGAAGTGACCGGCAGGCGGTCCGCCCGCGTTGCAGACGAGGATGTCGAGCGGACCCAGCGCGTCGCCCGCCTCACCGAAAAACCGCGTGAGGTCGTCCATCCGGGCGACGTCCGCCTGGAAGGCCAGCGCTTCCCCGCCGTCCGCCTGAATCTGTGCCGCTGCGCGCCGGGCGCGGCTCAGGTCGCGTGAGCACAGGGCGACCCGTGCGCCCTCGGCGGCCAGGGCCGCCGCGGTGGCGTAACCGAGGCCCGAACTGGCCGCTGTGACGATGGCGGTCTTGCCGTTCAGTCCGAGGTCCATCAGACGTGCCCGTACTTCGCCAGCACGTCCGGCAGCGTCATACCCCGGTCGAGGTCCTCGCGGATGGCCGCTTCCTTCCGGGTGAGGGCCTCGGCCTTTTCGAGCACCGTTTCCACCAGTTCCTGCGGGATCAGCATCACGCCGTCGAAGTCGGCCAGGATGAAGTCGTCGGGCCGGACCGTCACGCGGTCCACCGTCGCGCCCGGCAGGTAGACCGGGACCTGCCAGGCGTTGACCTGCCAGCGGCCGATGGACTGCACGGGCGAACGGTACTGGGTGAACACCGGGAAGTTCATCTGCGCGATCCATTCGATGTCGCGGATGCCGCCGTCGATGAGTGAGCCGGCGCAGCCCCGGTGCTGCATGCCGCGCGCGATCAGTTCACCAAAGAAGCACACGCCCTGCGCGCCACCGCCACTCCAGACGCTGATGCTGCCCGGCTCCAGGCCGGACACGGCTTCCATCTTGGCCGGATCGCCCGTGCCAGGGTACGGAGTCATCTGACCGCGGACGGTGTAGGCCCAGCCGGCCATCTTGTTCTGCGATTCGCGGATCGGCCAGAAGCTGCTGGCCAGACCGTGGTCCGGGTGGCCCATCTCGTCGAGGATGTCAGCCACGTTGGCAGTGTCGACCTTGAGGTAACGTTCCCGGAGTTCAGCTTTTCGTGCGGGCGTGAGGGTCATGCTACTCCTTGTGGGGCGGTAATCCGGCGAAGTTCCGCGGCAATCCACGTCACCGGGGCGTGGCCGTACGACAGCAGCCGGTCGTGAAAGTCCTGGACCTGCAGGGGAAGCTCGGCGCGTAACGCCCGGATGGCCCGCGTGCCCAGCCAGTACATCAGGCGGGTGGCGGGATAGATGCTGTTGCGCGTGGTTTCGGCCCACACGCGGCCCGGCGCGAATCCCACCTCGTCGCGGTAGAAGGCCCGGACTTCGTCGAGGCTCCAGCGGCCGGTGTGCAGGCGCAGGTCCGCCAGGCAGCAGGCGGCGTTTCTCATCTCAAACTGCTTGAGCAGCAGTTCCTCGGCAGGCGTGTAGAAGCCGGGGATTTCGAGGAGGAGGTCCTCGGCGTAACAGGCCCACCCCTCGATGAGGGTGCCGGCGCTCAGGAAGGCGATGCCGCTCGCACCGTCGGTGCCGCCCAGCCGTGCCAGCCGCGACGCGGCCTGCCGGGCGCGTGCGTTCTGCGTGTGGTGACCGACCGACCCGTGATGCACCGCGTGAACTGCCTTGATGAAGGGAACGTTCTGACCGCGCAGGTAGGCGTCCTCGTCCGGGCCGGGCGGGAAGATCCAGTACACGCTTCCCGTTCCCGGCGCCTGAGCGGCCGGCGAGCGGTAGAACAGGAAGTACAGGGCGCCCGCGGCCTCCCTCGCCCAGGCGGGCAGGAATTCGAAGTTCAGGCCGTACTCGCGGGCCGGGGTCATCAGCGGCGCGGCGGCGTCCAGGGCGCGCTCGTGCCAGATGCGGTAGGTGCCCGGCAGTTCGTCCAAGGCCGGGTGCTGGAGTTCGAGCGCGGCGAGCTGCTCGCGCCAGCTTCGGCCGCTGTCGCGCTGCAGCGCCATCGCTTCGAGGTCCGCGCGCAGGGTCCCGAACGCTGCTGCCGCGAGGCCTTCCGCCTCCTCGGCCGTGAACGGCAGGGCGTGCGCCTCACGCATCAGGAACTCCAGGTACGCGCGGCCGCAGGCGGGATCGGCCGTGCCGGGCGTCAGCCTGGTCCCGAACCGCTGGACGGCGTCGGCCGCGTCGGCCGCCGGGTCGGCCCAGTCCGCCTGCCAGTCCGGGTGCAGTGGCAGCCCGCGCCGCAGGAGCGCTTCGAGCGCCGCGGCCTCGTGCCGGGCCCGCTCGACCCAGTCGGGCGGCAGGTTCAGCGGCGTCAGGGTCCGGGTGCCGTCCTCCAGAAAGGCCGGGATGGCCTGCAGGCGGGCCGTGACGGCTGCCGCCCTGGTGGGCTGCGGGCCGGGCAGGAGCAGGCTGATGAGTCCGAACGCGGCCTCACCGGTGTACCAGGCCGGGTTGTGCTGCCGGGGCCTCTCCTGCGCTTCCCTGAGTGTGACCCTGAGCTGCGATCGGAGCAGGAACAGGTCGAGACGGTCGGCGGGCGTGTCCGGGGTCAGTCCGGCCGCTTCGGCGTCCTGCAGCAGGGCCGTCAGCTCCGCCTGCTCCTGACGTACCGCCTCGGAACCGCTGGGGGGCAGCTGCCCGTCGTGTCCCTTGAGGCCCATGAAGGTGGCGTCCACCGGCCGCGTCCGGGCGAACAGGTCCAGGTAGCGGTCGACAAGATGCTGGAGGCCGTTCACGGCGCTGTCACCGGGCGCTCCGGGCCGGTCGGCAGGTCCACCCAGCGCCGTTCGAGGTGGGACCGCACGATGGCGTTCACGGTCTCCTGGCTCTTCGCGCCGTCGAAGAAGGTGCACTCGCCCGGCCGGTCGTCGAGGATCTCGTCGACCCAGTGGCGGATCAGGTTCCGGTAGTACAGTTCCGGCCAGGGCGTGTGCAGGGTGGTGCCGGGCGGGTAGGCCGTGTCCGGCAGGTCGATCTTCCTGAACTCCACGGCGTCCGGCGTGGCGAAATGCAGCGTCTCCGCCACCCCGCCCTCCTCGACCAGTCGCGCGACGGCCGCGCCGCGGCTGCCGTACACGCGCAGTTCCACGCCGGGGTAGTTGCCCACGGCGATGTACGAGGTCTGCAGGATGCCCTGGGCGCCGCTCGCGAATTCGGCCAGCGCCACCGTCCCGTCCTCCACCGGGATCCGCTGCGGGCCGTCGTAGCCGCGCACCAGCCGCTGCGGAACGTAGTTGTGCATGCTGCCGATCACGCTGCGGTACTCCCCGGCGCACCAGCGCACCAGGTCCAGAAGGTGCGAGCCGTACCCCACGACCGACGAGGGAATCAGGGCACTCCAGTCGGCGTCCGCCGGAACCTGCCGCAGCGGGTAGGTCGGATCGAGGAACTGCGAGTTCTGCTCCAGGCCGTGCACGTGAAAGAGCTCGCCGAGCGTTCCGTCCCGGATCCACCGGTGAATCTGCCGGATGGCAGGCGAGTAGCGGAACGTGAAACCGAGCTTCGTCCGTACCCCGTGCTCGTCGGCCAGCCGTGCGGCCATGAACGCGTCTGCCGCGTCGTGCGCCAGCGGTTTCTCGCTGATCACGTGCTTGCCGGCCCGGATGGCGGCCAGGCTGAGCGGCAGGTGCGTATCGGTCGGCGTGCACACGTCCACCATCTGCACGTCGGGATCATCGATGAGCTGCTGTGCGTCGGTGTAGACCTTGCGGACGCCGAACTTCCGCGCCATCGCCTCGGCACGTTCCGGAACGGTGTCGCAGATCGCGACCAGTTCCGCGCGTTCGTAGGCGTGATACCCCGGCAGGTGCGCCTGCTCGGCCCACGCGTGCGCGCCGATCACGCCGACGCCCAGCCGTGCCGGGCCGCTCACGGCAGCGCCTTGCCGAGCGCCGTCACGTACGCTTCCAGCTCGTCGTAGTTGTGGAAGCCCAGCTGACGCTGCCCGTCCTCGATCTCGTAGATCATCTCGCACAGCCGGGCGTTCAGGCGCGCGTCGGCGCCGACCTTCGCGGCGTACTCGACGAGTTTGCCGTTGCTCGACCGGACCTCCGACGGCCTGTTGCGGTACACGATGTCCCACCAGATGCCGCTGCCCTGCTTCCTGAAGACGTGCGCGTCCGGTTTCTGGTCCTTCTTCAGCAGCCACACCGCGTGATTGATGTTGTCGAGCAGGCGCTGCGTCTCGGCAGGCGTGCGCGGCCTGTAGTTCGCCGGGTCGAAGAAGTCGAACGCCTCGACCGTGATACCGTTCGCCTCGGCGATCTCCAGCGCCTCCCGGACGACGGCACCGGCCACGCGGGCGTAGCGTTCCACGCCCAGCGTCTCACGGATCGGGGCGTTCACGAGGGCGCTGAACACCACCTGGGCACTGTAGACTTCCTTCGCCCAGATCTGACCCCAGATGTTGTCCGAGAGCTGCACCTCCGTCAGGGCGGAGAGCCGGTCGGCCAGGGCCTGCAGGCGAGGCGTCCGGCCGCCGGTCATCTCGCCGAGCTGAATGGCGCCCTCGTGCACGAACTCCAGGTGGCCGGGATCGACGAGCGCCCCACCGTAGTTCGGAATGGACCCGATCACGCGTTCCAGCCCGCCCAGGCCCGCCTGCGTCAGCCGTTCGGCGATGGCGTGTTCGTTGAAGCCGTTCTGGTACGACACCACGAAGGTGTCCGGTCCGAAGAGCGGCAGGACGCTCTCCAGGGCTTCGAGGGTGTGCTGGCTCTTCGTGGCGATCAGGACGGCTTCCAGCGGTCCCTGCAGTTCGGCCGGGTGCAGGGCGTTCACGTCGAAGTGCAGGTCGCCCCGTACCCCGTCCACCGTGATCCCGTGCCGTTTGATGGCGTCGATGTGTTCGGCCCAGCGGTCGACCAGGGTGACGTCATGGCCGGCCGCTGCCATGTAGGCCCCGGCGAGCCCGCCGATGGCTCCCGCTCCAAGGATGGTGATCTTCATGTGTGCTCCTCCGACGGGTTCGTCGGTCCAGCGGGTGTGGGAGGTTCGGGGCGTGCTGTTCGCGCCTTCAGTTGCGCGGGTCGAACGCGTCGCGCAGTCCGTCGCCGAGAAAGTTGACGGACAGCACCGTGATCAGGATCATCAGGCCGGGAAACAGCGCCAGCCACGGCGCGCCCGTCAGCCACTGACTGGCGTAGTTCAGGAGGTTTCCCCAGGTGGGCGTGGGCGGCTGGACCCCCAGGCCCAGGAACGACAGGGCACTTTCGAGCATGATCGCCCCGCCGACCGAAAGGGTTGTCGAGACGATGATCGGGCCGACCGCGTTCGGCAGGATGTGCCGGAACATGATGCGGTTGTCGCGTCCTCCCAGGGCACGCGACGCTTCCACGAACTCCCGTTCGCGCAGGCTCAGGAACTGTCCGCGCACCAGCCGGGCCGTGCCCATCCAGCTCAGCCCGCCCACGATGCACACCAGCAGGGGCACGCTGGGCCGCAGGATGCCCGAGAGCACGATCACCAGCGGCAGCAGCGGAATGCACAGCACGACATCCGTGAAACGCATCAGGACCGTGTCGATCAGCCCCCGGTAGTAACCGGCCAGGGCGCCGATCAGCGTGCCGACGCCGGTGGCCAGCAGCGCGCTGCACAGGCCCACCATCATCGAGATGCGCGCCCCGTACAGCACGCGGGTGAACGCGTCGCGGCCGAGCTGATCGGTACCCATCAGGTGCGCGCGGCTGGGCGGCTGAGGTTGACCGATGATCGACAGGTCCTGCCCGTCGAAGCTGTAGGGCGCGATGAGCGGCGCCAGCAGGGCCAGCAGGGCCAGCAGCAGCAGCACGATCAGTCCCAGCACCGCCAGCCTGTGCCGCAGGAAGCGCCGGACCAGCAGCGGCCAGAACCCCACGGCCGGTTTCCGCGGGACGGGCCGCGAGACCAGAACGTCATTCATAGCGGATCCTCGGATCGATCGCCGCGTAGGCGAGGTCAGCCAGCAGGTTGCTGACGATCAGCGCGAACGAGCCGATCATCAGCACGGCGAGCAGCACGGGATAGTCGCGCCCGTTCATCGAGTCGATGAAGAGCCGCCCGATCCCCGGCCAGGCGAAGATGGTCTCGGTGATCACGGCGCCCGACAGGATGCTGGCGAAATCGAGGGCCACGACCGTGACGACCGGAATCAGGGCGTTCCGGAGGGCGTGCGCGTACGTGACGCGCCGGGCCGGTACGCCCTTGGCGCGGGCGGTACGGACGTAGTCCTGGCCCATCACCTCGACCATGCTGGCGCGCATGTACCGGCTCCAGCCGGCCACCGAGGCGAAGGCGAGGATGAAGGTGGGCAGCGCGAGGTGCCGCAGCAGGTCCGGCAGGGAGCCGTCGCCAATGGTCTGCATGCCTGCCGAGGGCAGCAGGTGCAGCTGCACCGAGAGCAGCAGCTGCAGCATCAGGGCCAGCCAGAACACCGGCATGCTGATCCCCAGGAACGACAGCAGCGTGATCAGGTAGTCGACGCCAGTGTACCGGCGGGTGGCGCTCAGCACCCCGAGCGGAATGGCGATCAGCAGGGCCACCACGAAGGCGCTGCCGCTGAGCAGCAGGGTGGCGGGCAGGCGGTCGAGGATTTCCTGCACCACCGGCTGCGCGGTCCGGATGCTGAACCCCCACTCGCCCTGGAAGAAGGCCAGCACCCACGAGGCGTACTGGACGGGCAGCGGCTTGTCGAGCCCGAAGGCCTGCCTCATCTGGTCGAGGGCTTCCTGCGTCACCGACGGGTTGTCGGCGTAGACGTCGAGCGGGCCTCCGGGGGCCAGGTGCAGCACCCCGAACAGGATCAGCGACACGCCGATCAGGAGCGGCAGCATCCCCACGAGGCGTTTGACGAGGTAGGAGAAACTCACGGGCGCTCCTTTCATGCCCTGGGGTCCGGCGCGTCAGGTGACGTCACCGGACCCCGGGGGTCACTTCTTCAGGTACCAGCCGCTGGTGTTCACGAAGTTGGTCATGTTGGTGGGGTTCGGCACGAACCCGCCCAGCTTGTCGGTCACGGCGATCATGGACGGGTTGCTGGTGACGGGGATGCTCGGAAGGTCCTGCATCAGCAGCGTCTGGAAGTCACGGAGCGCCTTGCCGCGTGCGGTGGCGTCGAGGGTGCTCTCGGCGGTGTTCAGCAGGGCGTCCACTTTCGGGTTGCTGTACCCCTGGCCGTTGTTCACGCCCTTGCTGCCGAAGAAGACGCTGTAGGTGGGATCAGCCGCGGTGATCCAGCCGCTGTAGAACAGGTCGTAGCCGCCCTTGTAGCGGGCGTCGCGGAACGCCACGCCGGACTTGTTGTCGGGTTTGAGTTCCACCCCGATCGCTTTGAGGGAAGCGATGATCACCTGTTCGGCGTCCTCATCGGTGCTGCGTCCGGCCTGCACCATGATGTTGAAGCTCAGCCGCTGGCCGTCCTTGACGCGGATGCCGTCCGGGCCGGGTTTGTATCCGGCGGCGTCGAGGAGCTGCCGGGCCTTGGCAGGGTCGTAGGGGTACTTGGGAACCAGTTTGTTGCTGTACGAGAAGACCGGCACGACGACCGTGTCGATCGGGGTCGGGTAACCGCCGAGCGCCCTGCTGACGGTGGCCTTGTTGATGGCGTACGCGAAGGCCTTGCGGACGTTCAGGTCACGCAGCGGGGCCGGGCCCTTGAAGTTGAAATCGAGGTGCTGCCAGGACAGGACGGCGTTCTTCACGATCTGCAGGCCCGGCTGGCTGTCGAGCTGCGGCACCTGCGAGTACGGGACGCCGTAGGCGAGCTGCACCTCGCCGGACTTCAGCTGCGTCACCATGGTGTTGCTGTCTGGAATGATCTTGAAGACCATGCGGTCGAGGTACGGCAGCTGCACGCCCGAGCTGTCTTTCCGCCAGTAGAAGGGATTGCGGTCGAGGATGACGTACTGGCCTTTCCGGTATTCCGTGACTTTGAACGGTCCGGTCCCGAGCGGCTGCTGGTTGTAGGTGTCGGTGTTGAGGTCCTTGCCGTCCAGCGTGTGTTTCGGCAGGATGCCGAAGGTGAACAGGGTGCTGGCGAAGTCCGGCGCGACCCGTTTGTAGTTCACGACCACTGTCAGCGGATTGGGCGTGTCGATCGAGCTGATGTCGTCGGTGCCGTCCTTGGACTCGGCGATGAATTTGGGGTTCTTGACGGCTTCCCAGGTGAATTTCACGTCGGCCGAGGTGAAAGGCTGCCCGTCGGACCATTTCACGCCCGGGCGCAGGGTGTAGGTGACGACCATGCTCTTGCCGTCCGGGGCGACCTTGATGCCGCCGTTCTGGATGGTCGGGACGCGGGTCGCGAGGACCGGCACGTACCTGGCTTTGCTGTCCGGTGCGAGGAGGCCCTCGACCACGGCCGCCTGCACGTCACCGAGGTACCCGGTGGAGTACACGTTGAGGGTGTCGATGTCGTATCCGAGGCCGACCGTGAGCGTCCCGCCGCGCTGCTGCGCCATTGCCATTCCGCTCAGCAGAATAACGGTACCCACTGCACCCCTGATGCCACGCCAAGAAATGGAAGGTCCTGCACGCTTCTGATGCCCCATGTTCCTACCTCCGTGATGAGAGATAAAACCGACCAGAACGACAAAAACCCGGCAATCCACCGTAGGTTTAGCCGGTAGTTTAGGTAGCATTCTGTGAAAAGTCAAGGTGGGATTCATGCTCATATTCCATCTGACGGAATAGACCCTTGACTTCCGGTTCCGTTTGGCGGAATGATGGAGGCCATTCAGGAGGAACCCATGCAGATCCACGAACCGACCGTCAACGACGCGCACCTCGGCCGACAGCTCACCGCTCTGACCGTCGGCATGGATCACCTGGAACGCCGACTCTCGCGCGGCCACGGCGTCCTGGACAGCGAGGGCCTCGTCCCGATCTACCTGGGCGACGACCTCGTCCCGCCCCTGAATCTCGACGACTGGGACGCCGTCCACAGCGAACTCGACGACCTCGAACGCCAGACGGCCCGGTACCCGGCGGGCGTGCGCCGCACCTTCCTGCAGGACATGCTGCGCTCACTGCGGACCGCCACGCGCCTCTTCGAAGGGGAAGAGCTCAGCTTCCGCGAGAAACTCGAAGGCCTCGTCGGCGTTCCGGCCCAGCCGGTCTCCGCGGACGCGCTGCACGACATGCACGCCCAGCTCGCCGTGCTCCTCGAACGCGCCGGCCTGCGGCACGGCCCCCTGGCCGACCAGGTCGTCCGGTGGGAACAGGAACGCGCCCTGGACGCCGGGCAGCTCGAACCGACCTTCCTGGCCCTGATGACCGAAGCGCAGCGCCGCACCGACGCCCGCATCTACCCGACAGGCGACTACACCATGCGGCTCAACGCGCTGCGCGGCGTGCCGTTCACGGCCCGCTGCAACTTCACGGCGGGCCAGATGGACCTCAACATCGACCTGAACTTCACGCGCGCCGCACTCAAACACTTGGTCTGCCACGAGGTCTTCCCCGGACACTCCACCCAGCTGCTCTATACCCGCGACAAGGCCGCCAGCGGCGAATGCAGCGCCGACGTCCTGCTGTGCACCACGAACGCCGTCACTGGCTGCGTGCAGGAAGGCATCGGCGACCAGGGCGTGGACCTGCTCGACTGGACCGAAGACGAGGACGACGCCGTTCATGTCCTGCTGCGCCGCATCCGCAGCGCCAGCGCCACGAGTGCAGCCTGGTACCAGATGGGTGAAGGCTGGAGCGAGGACCGGGTGCACACCTACCTGGAACGGACCTCCTTCGGACAGAAGCCCTGGATCGAGGGCCGGATCCGTTTTGCCAGCTACAGCTTCCGCGGACCGTTCATCGCGTCATACTGGTTCGGCAACGAGGCGGTCCGTGAAGTCCGTGAGCGCGTCACGGCTGAGCAGTGGCCGGAATTCATCTCGTTCCTGTATGGCCAGATGCACTCACCGCGCAGCATCGGTCAGTTCGGATCCTGAACCATGAGCGACCCCATCCAATGAGCGAAAACGTCCAGAGTGTCGAGCGGGCCCTCGACATCATCAACACCATCGTGGCCGCCAACCGTTCCCTGAGCATCGCGGAACTGTCGCAGAACATGGGCCTGGCGCCCAGCACCATCCACCGTATCCTGCAGACCCTCACCGCCAAGAACTACGTCTACCAGGACCCGCAGAGCAAACGCTACGACATCGGCCCGGAGATCGTCGACATCAGCAGCGCCCTCTACCTGCGCTACGACCTCGTCCGGCGGATCCGGCCGTACCTGCAGATGCTGGTCGAACTGACCGGGGAAACGGCGCACGTCGCCCAGCTGAACGGCACCACCGCCATGTACCTCAGTCAGGTTGAACCGCTCAGCATGGTCCGGATGTTCACGACGCCGGGCAGCATCGCGCCGCTGCACTGCAGCGACGTCGGCAAGGTCTTCCTCGCGGACCTGCCCGCCGCGCGGGTCGAGGAGATCGTCCGCAAGACCGGCCTGCCGGTCCGGACGCCGCACACCATCACGGACCCCGTCGGCCTGACGGCAGAACTGCAGCGCGTCCGCGCGGACGGCTACGCCATCGACGACGAGGAGCGCGAGATGGGCGTCCGCTGCCTGTCAGCCGGGATCCTGAACGGCGCCGGGAAGGTCATCGCCGCCATCGGGGTGGCCGGACCCACCAACCGGCTCAGCCGGTCAAGGATCGACGAGGTGAGTGCCGCCGTGGTGAGCATGGCCGACCGCAGCGCCAACGACCTCATCCGGCAGCCCGCCGTGCCGGATCACGTGGAACGCTGAACGACCCGGGGAGGAACAGCATGACGCAGCCCGACGCCCGACTGGAGATCACACCGGACGAATACCGGCAGAGGCGCGAACGTCTCTGCCTGCTCCTGCAGGCCCAGGGCCTGGACGCCGTCTGCGTGTTCGCGCCGGTCCGGGTCGCGTACCTGAGCGGCTTCTTCTTCTCGGCGACGGAACGACCGATCGCGCTGATCGTGACCGCCTCGGGCGAGGTGGCCGCCCTGCTGCCCCGGCTGGAGGTGTCACACTACGAGCTTCAGGGCCCCGGCGGCACCCTGCTGGAGGTCTACGCCGAGTACCCGGGCGGCGGCAGCGGCAGACACCCCATGCGGCACCTGCAGGACCTCCTGACCCGGCTCGGCCTGCAGGACCGGCGTGTCGCGGCCGACGTGGACGGCTACGAGCACCGCTGGGGGTACCGTGGACCGGCGCTCAGCGAGGTGCTCGGGCGGCCCGTCCCGTCCGCGCTGGCCCTGATCGACGATCTGCGCGCCGTGAAGAGCAGCGCCGAGATCGCCCTGATGCGGGAAGCCTGCCGCTGGGGCGACCACGCCCACCGGCTGATGCAGGACGGCCTGCACGTCGGCGCGCAGGAGCTGCTCGTGTCCCACGCGGCGAGCCTCCAGGCGACCGAGGACCTGCTCGGCACGCTCGGAGGGCGGTACGTGCCGAAATCACGCGAGGGGATGCCCGCCAACGCCATGTTCATCCGCGGCGCGAACACCGCGCACCCGCACGGTCTTCATCAGGCCGGGCCCGTCCAGAGAGGCGACGTCCTCGTCACCGGCGCGTACGGCATCATCGGCGGGTACGAGTCGGAACTGGAACGCACCATGATCGTGGGCGACCCTGGCCCCGACGTCGCCCGCTACTTCGGCGCGATGCTGACGGCGCAGCAGGTGGCCTTCGGGGCCCTCCGGCCCGGCCGGACCTGCGCGGAGGTCGAGGCGGACGTCCGGAGGTTCATCCGGGACGAGTTGGGCATGGACGGCCTCGTCCGCCACCACACTGGCCACGCGTTCGGCCTCGAAGGACATGAGCACCCGTTCCTGGACCTCGACGACCACAGCGTCATCGTGCCGGGCATGGTCTTCTCGGTCGAACCTGGACTGTACGTCCCGGACGTGGCCGGGTTCCGCCACTCCGATACCGTGGTCGTCACGGCGACCGGAAACGAGCGCCTCAGCCTCTACCCGCGTGACCTGGCATCACTCACCGTTCCGGTCCCCGGCTGACCGTCCCGCCTCCCGCACCGCGCTCCCCGGCTCGGCAGGCGTCAGCCTCGTCCTGTTGCGTCCAGCCTGTTTCGCGGCGTAGAGGGCCGTGTCGGCATGCCGCACGGCGTCCGCTCCCGTGACGGCATCGACGAGGACGCCGCCGACGCTGACCGTCACCGCGCCGGCCGGATCGTGGCGGCCAAGCGCGACGGCGAGGCGCAGGCGTTCGGCGACCGTGCTCAGCTGGGTGTGGCCCGCGCCCTTCAGGATGACGGCGAACTCCTCCCCGCCGTAGCGGTACGCGCGGTCACCGGGTCTCAGCGCGCCGCGGATGGCGACCGCCACATCGCGGAGCACCTCGTCGCCCGTCTGGTGGCCGAAGGTGTCGTTGATCCGCTTGAAGTGATCGATGTCGATCATCAGGAGGCCGTCGTCGTCCGCGAGGAATGGGAGGTCCCGGTCGAACTGCCGCCGGTTGCTCAGGCCGGTCAGGGCGTCCGTCACGCTGAGCCGTTCGTAATGGCCCTTGATGGACTGTACCTCGTCCAGCCGGACCATCAGCGCGCTCGTGACCTGACGCGCCTCCTGCGCCTGCAGCTGAGCGGCTTCGGTCACGCGGTGCAGTTCCAGACGGCTGACGAGTGTGACCCGCTCGTGCTGGTACTGCTTCAGCAGGGTCTCCAGCAGGGTCCGCATGCTGCGGTACGCCTGGGCATGGTCGCCCAGTCCGGCGTGAATGGACGCCGTGAGGTCAAGGAGATGCAGGCGCGCGTCCCCGCGCAGGGCGTCCTCGTCCTGCAGGCGACCCAGCCAGATCATCGCCTGCCCGGGATCGCCGAGCTGCAGTTCAAGTCGGGCGGCCGTCAACCAGAGCATGTGCAGCGCCTCACCCATGAACTCGGAGCGTTCGTCCAAGCGCGCCAGCGCGGCGTTCAGCAGCTGACGGGCCTGCCCGTACCGACCCGCGTGCGTCGCCTGAGCGATCTGCAGGTTGACGCACCAGGGCCACAGCATCATCGCGTGCGCGTCCAGGATCAGCGCCTCGGCCAGATCGACGAGTGGAGCGGCCAGCGCGAACTCCCCCTGGTGGTGATGCACCCCGGCCATGTTCGCCGTGATCAGCCCCCGGATGGCCGTCATGGCCGGGCTGCCGTCCGTGACCAGGTCAGCGGCCTGCCGGTAGTAGTCGTAGGCGCTGGAGGCAGAATTCCACGCCATGATCGCGCCCAGGTCATTGAGGGCCAGCGCCTGAAGTTCAGCGTCCTGCAGCCGCTGCCCCAGGCTCAGTTGTTCCTGCAGCAGCGTCACGCAGCGCGCGATGTCCCCGGAAATGTACAGCAGCACGGCGTGGAGGTTCAGCAGGCGACCGTGCCACACGGTCTGCCCGTCGCCCGACAGCGCCTCCTCTGCCTGCCGGACCATCGACAACGCCTGCCGGATCTGCCCGCGCCGCCACTCCAGAAAGGCCTCGACGGCCAGCACCTGCACCGACGTGGCGTCGGCGTGCGGCACGGAGCGGAGCCACGCATGCACGGCAGCCGGAGCGGAAAAACGCAGGTCCCAGGCCTGCTGCGCGTCGGCGACCGTGACGTTCATGTCACGATGATCGGCCATGGCGTCTTGCAGACCTCTGACTCGGACCGGTCACGCCGTGCAGTCCAGTCACCGTCAGGGCGCCCAGTCACTGTCAGTGCGCAGTCCGGCGTGCGGGCATCAGGTGCAGGATCAGCACGATCAGTCCACCGACCGCGGCGCCCACCACGGCAGAGCCGAGCGTCTCGACCAGCCATTCGAGCACGCCTTCCAGAGCGGGGACGGCGTGACCGGCCGCGAGGGACCATCCGTGCAGCAGGTGCGCCGGGCCGGTCACGCCCAGCTTGTTCAGACCGTCGATCAGGATGTGCCCGCCGACCCACAGCATGGCGGCCGTGCCGATCACGGACAGGGCCGACATCACGACCGGCATGCCTTTCACGAGGCCCCGCCCGAAGGCGCGCGCGGCGCCGGAACCGCTGCGGGCGAGGCGCAGACCGAGGTCGTCCATCTTCACGATGACGCCCACCACGCCGTACACCAGGGCCGTGATGAGGACCGCGACGACCACCAGGATCAAGGCGCGGGAGAAGAACGGCTCGTCCGCGACTTCGGCCAGCGAGATCGCCATGATCTCCGCCGAGAGGATGAAGTCCGTCCGGATGGCACCCGACACCATCTTGCGCTCGTGCTCGGCGCTGCTGAGCACTTCAGGGTCCCGCGATTCCTCGTGCCCGCCGCTCAGGGCCTCGTACACCTTCTCGGCACCCTCGAAGCACAGGTACGCGCCGCCCACCATCAGGAGCGGCGTCAGCGACCACGGCAGGAACTGACTGAGCAGCAGCGCGGCCGGGAGGATGAACACGACCTTGTTGCGCAGGGAGCCGCGCGCGATCTGCAGGATGATCGGCAGTTCCCGGTCGGGCGAGAACCCCGTGACGTACGTGGGCGCGACGGCCGTGTCGTCCACGACCACCCCGATGGCCTTGACGCTGGCCTTCCCGGCCGCGGCACCGATGTCGTCGATGGACGCGGCCGCGAGGCGGGCGATGGCCGCCACATCGTCGAGCAGGGCGACGAGGCCGCCGCTCACGCGGCACCCCGAAAGGAAAAGCTGGTCTGGTGGTGGGCGGGATCAAGGGCAGGCATCTGCGGTCCAGCGTACCAACCCGGCCGCTGCGGGTTCACCTGAGCGTCAAGAGCATTCCTTGAGGTCGCCGGGAAGGTCGGCAGGCGGGACGCCCCGGGGGCGCGGAGCGCGGCCGAAGCGAAGTGAGGTCATGGGCCACGGAGCCGAGTCACCGGGAGGTGGGCAGAGGGACTGAAGGCCAAGCGGTCCGGTCCTGAGCGTCCAGCGAAGTCCCCACCGCTAACGCCGAACACCTTCTGTGCTGGGCCAGGAATCCTCACCCGTCAGAGTGATAAATGTCCCGGTCATCATAAAGGAATGTGGGCTGAGATCATAAATCTGCGGCACTATTGCGGGGAATGCGGCAATTGACCGGTCTGCCTGGGTCTATCTTGATTCACGGAGGAACACAAATGAATAAAAGACTTCTTCTCTTGCTCACACTGAGCATTTCCAGCGCTTCGGCGGCCAGTTACGTCAGCAGCAACGCCTCGACCAAAACGGCCACCATCACGGTCGACGCCGGGCAGGGCGCTGCGGGCGGCGGGCTGAACTTCAACGGTGCCGTCAAGGGTGCCAAGAGCTTCACCGTTCCGGCCGGCTGGAACGTCGTCATGAAGTTCAAGAACATGGGCAGCTTCGGCCACAGTGCCACCGTGGTGAAAGGCAGCACCCCGCCCGCCAGCGTGACCGAGAAGACGGTGGCGTTCCCCGGCGCCTACACCAAGATGCTGATGCAGGGGCTGGGCATGAACGCGGCCGACACGGTCAAGTTCAAGGCGACCACCGCCGGCAGCTACCTGATCATCTGCGGCGTTCCGGGCCACGCGCTCGGCGGGCAGTACCTCGGTCTGAAGGTCGTGGCAGGGGCGAAGGCAGCCACCTACCAGTAATCGACGGGCCGGACCGCGGGTGACGCTCCGGGTTTTCCGCTGGTCCCCCGCGGTGCTCTCCACACTGCCTGCGGAGCAGTGCCCGGGAGGCCTCGTGGACCGGCAGGTATGCAGAAGGGACGGTACATGAGTACCGTCCCTTCTGCATGTCTCCCGCAGTTTTCTCGCTCCGTCGTCGCGGTCACCGATGGACCGGAATCCGGGTCAGTTCAGGGGCCGGGTGGTGGCGGGCAGCGTTCCACCGGCGATGAGTTCGGCGGCGGCGTCCTGCAGGGCCGTCAGGGCGACACGCTGGGTGAAGGGACCGGTCGAGAGCCGGGCGACGCCCAGGGTCTGCAGTTCGCGGGCAGCGAGGCTGGCGCCGGGAACGCTGATCAGGGTGAGTTTCTGCGGTCCGAGGGCGTCGCTGACCTCCTGAATCTCGCCGCGGGCCACCAGTCCGGGCACGAAGACGACGGGCGCGCCCGCTTCGAGGAAGGCGAGGCCGCGGGTGATCGCTTCGCGGATGACCTCGGAGCGGGACTGGTCCGGTCGGGCGTGCGCCACGGCGTCGGTACGGGCGTTGAGCACGAAGTCCACGCCGGCCGCGCGGCCCGCTTCCATGACGGCCTGTACGGCCGCGACGGCCTCACCGAGGGGCCGCATGCCGTCCTCGAGGTTCCCGCCGACCACGCCGATCTCGATGGCGCGGCGGGCGGTTTCGCCGGGGTTCCCGTACCCGGCTTCCATGTCCATGGAGACCGGGAGGGACACGGCCTGCACGATGCGGCGCACCATGTCGAGGTGCAGGTCGAGGGGGATGCGTTCCCCGTCGGGGTAGCCGAAGGTCGAGGCGATGGAGTGGCTGGCCGTGGCGAGCGCCTGCACGCCGGGCGTGGCGGCGATCACCTGGGCGGACACGACGTCCCAGACGTTCGGGAGGACGAGGATGTCCGGCTGGGTGTGGAGGTCGAGGAGACGGCGGGCCTGGTCTGCGGTGGTGGGGGTCATCATGCACTCCTGGGGGTGGGCACGTGCAGTGCCGTGAGGGCGCGTTCGGTGAGGTCGTGAAACCGTTGCGGGCTGCGGGCGGCGCGGGCCATCAGCATGGCCCCTTCGACGGTGGCGAGGAAGGTCTGGGCGGCGTCGGCGGCCGACCCGGGGAACTGGAGTTCGCCCTGGCGCTGGCCGTCCTCGAAAGTGCGGGTCAGCCACTGCTCGCTGCCGGTGAAGAAGGCGGCGAGCTCCTGCGTGACGGGGGCGGGCAGCACGCAGTCCTCAGCGATCAGCTGGGTGCACAGGCAGATGCGGCCGTCGTCGTGGATCACGGTCCGGTAGGACGTAAGGTAGCGGTGCAGGCGGTCCAGGGCGGAGGGGACGGTGGCGGTCAGCTGGTCGAGGAGGGTCTGCGCTTCGGTGCGGTACCGCAGCACCAGAGCGGCGCCGAGGTCGGTCTTGCTGGGGAAGTGGTGATGGACGCTGGCGTTGCGGATGCCGAGGGCGGTGCTGATGTCGCGGTACGCGACGCTGGAGTATCCGCGCTGCTGCATGAGGCGTTGCGCCTCGTCAAGGATGCGGTCGCGGGTGGTGGGGTGACCAGTCACGCCATAGACTATCTACCTGTAGGTAGGGAGTTGTCAAGCGCACGCCCCGGAACCCTGCCCGGAGCGCGACAAGATCAGGCCCGCACGAGCAGCAGGCCGGTCACCACGGCATACAGCGCGAACGCCAGCAGCACCATGCCCGACCCCACGTTGACCGCGCGCAACGCACGGCTGGACAGCCGGTGACGGACCACGGACACCACACCGCTCAGCAGCGCCCACCACGACGCCGAACCCAGGAAAAACCCGAGGACCAGCACCGCCCCTGCCCGGCCGTCCCCGGCGATTCCCGCACTGGCGACGACGGCGACAAACGAAAGGATCGTCAGTGGACTCGTCAGGGTCAGCAGGAACGTCGAGGCATACAGCGAGAGCGGACCCTGCGGCCGGACCGCCGCGGCCGAAGCGGCGGTCCGGGTCCGCAGTGCGGTCACCGCGAACACCAGCAGCAGCAGGCCGCCGAACAGACGAATCCAGGCCTGCTGCGCGATCAGCTTGTGCGTCACGAGCGTGGCACCCGACACGGCGAGCAGACCGTACACGGCGTCGGCCGTCGCGGTGCCCAGCCCGGCCAGCATGCCCGCCCACCAGCCGGACGCGAGCGTGCGCTGAATGCACAGCACGCCGAGCGGACCGACCGGAGCGGCAACGGCGAACCCCAGCAGCATCCCGTGAAGCAGCGTCCCCATCCCCCGCAGTCTGACATGGTACTGATCCGGTGCCGGGGAGGCCGGAACCCGCACCGGCCTCCCCTCCGTCTCCTCCGAACCGGACGTGTCGCTGCTCGCCTCGCCCAGCTGACCTTCAGAAGTTCAGGTCAGTCTGGTGTGACGCAGCCGTCCCGTGAACGGCAATCTCGCGCTACCGCTGCACGCCGATCTCGACCTGCGCGACCGTCAGGGTGGCCCCGTCGGCCGCCACGATCCTCACCGTGTGCCCGGCGGGCGTGTCAGGACCGCTGACGGTCCACACGCCGTCCCCGACCCTGGCGCGCCCTTGCCCGTTCACGATGGCGTCCGTCAGGACGACGGTCCGGCCGATCAACCGTGACGCGCCCAGATTCAACCGGTCCGACTCGGCGCTGCGCGGCAGACGCCCCAGCACCCGGCGTCCCAGGAAGATGCTGACGACGCTCAGCAGCGCGAACGCGATCAGCTGGACCGGCACGCCGAGCGGCAGCAGCAGCACCAGGAACCCGACCAGCAGCGCCGCCAGCCCCAGCCACACGAAGAACACGCCCGGCAGCAGGACTTCCACCGTCAGCAGGACGGCACCCAGCGCCAACCAGTGCCAGGGGGCCAGGTGCGTCAGGCTCGGCCAGTCCACGTCAGGTCTTCTTGCCGAAGGCCGCGCCGGCAATCTCCGCGATGCCCTGAATGCTGCCCAGCACGCCCACCGACTCCAGCGGCAGGATCAGCGTCTTCTGGTTCGGGCTGGTCGCGAGCTGCCCGAGCGCCTCGATGTACTTCTGCGCCACGAAGTAGTTGATGGCCTGCACGCTGCCGGACGCGATGGCCTCACTGACCATCCGGGTCGCGGCCGCTTCCGCCTGCGCCTGCCGTTCCCTGGCTTCCGACGACAGGAACGCCGCCTGCCTCGCCCCCTCGGCGCTCAGGATCTCCGCCTGCTTCTGCCCTTCGGCCTTCAGGATCGCAGCCTGCCGCAGGCCCTCCGCTTCGAGGATCACGGCCCGCTTGTCGCGTTCGGCCTTCATCTGCCGGCCCATGCTGGCCACCAGATCGGCAGGCGGTTTGATGTCCTTGATCTCGATGCGGGTGATCTTGACCCCCCACGGTTCGGTGGCCTCGTCCACGACGCGCAGGAGGCGGGTGTTGATCGAGTCCCGCTGGGAGAGCAGTTCGTCGAGGTCCATGCTGCCCATCACGGTCCGGATGTTCGTCATGGTGAGGTTCAGCATCGCCTGGTTGAGGTTCCCGACCTCGTAACTGGCGCGCGCGGCGTCGAGGATCTGGTAGAACATCACGCCGTCGACGGTGACCTGGGCGTTGTCTTTGGTGATGATCTCCTGCGACTGCACGTCCAGCACCTGCTCCATGATGTTGACGCGCCGACCGATGCGGTCGACGTACGGCAGGATGAGGTTCAGGCCAGGGTTGAGGGTGCGCTGGTACTTCCCGAAGCGTTCCTGCGTCCACTGGTAGCCCTGCGGCACGCTTTTGATCCCGGCGGCCAGCGTCACGATGACGAGCAGCAGCAGCAGACCGGCGAAAATGGCGAATCCCATGATGACCTCTCGGGGCGGTGCAGGCCGGGACAGGCCTGGAGGGTGCGGGCGTTCACGGTGAAGGCTTGCGTCCAGTGTGCGCCTTTCGGTGGGGGGGCATTGCGGCAGGCGGCAGATTCCGGACGTGGATGGGCTGCAGCAGGCTCCGGGCCACCCCTGCACCTTTCGTCGGACGCCCTCGGCAGGCAGGGACGCTATCACGTGGGCGGCAGGGCCCCCTGCGGGGTCGGCGCTGCACGGGAGGAAGACATGAGGAAGGCTGGAACAGGCGGCGACGTTCGGGAGCGCGGGTGACGCGGGGAGGCGACCTGCTGCCAGGCGCACTCCGGGAGTCGCTGCAGGCCGGAGCAGGGACAAACGCGGCCCTGGGCGTGCTGCTGGACGATTTCGTCCGGTACCACGCCGTGCTGGTGGGGCTGGGCGGGGCCGTGGCCGCGGCGCTGCTGGTCCTGGGCGGGTGGTGCTCGAGGCGCTCCGGCCGGGTGAATGCAGGTGCGGGCGGCGCCTGGACGTTCGAGCGGCGGGTGTACGTGTCGTTCGGGGGGACCGGAATCGTGAGTGGCCTGCTGATGGCGGTGATCGTCGCGGCGAACGTCTCGACCGTCCTGCATCCCGGGCCGGGGTTCGCGGCCCTGGCAGGCGCACGTCCGCACGCGCAGGCCGGAACGGACCGCGACCGGCTGCAGCGGGCCGTACGGACGTGGCTGGAGTCCGGCCAGCCGGACGTCCCGGCGGTCCTGCGTGACCGGGTGGAGGCGCGCCTCGCGTGGCAGAGGCCGAAGGCCGCGCTGAGCGGGGTGTGCCTCGTGGTGCTCGTGCTGGTCGGACAGCAGGCGTGGCAGGCCCTGATCGCGCGGTCCAGGCGGCGTCCCGGCCGGTGGACGTTCCGTGAGCGGGGCCTGCTGTTCGCCGGAATCGGCGCGGTGCCCGGCGCGCTGCTCGCGGCAGTGATGGCGGTGGCGAACACGCAGGCGAGTCTCGCGCCCCTCACGCTGACCCTGCTGTACGGCTGAAACGCCCCCGCCCGCAGATCTGCGGGCGGGGGCGCTCCTCGCGTGGAGCTTCATCCGGTGTTGATCCGATTCCAGGGATGCCGGAAACAGCAAAGGCGTCCCTTCCACCTCCTGCAGACCGGACTTGTTGGCGCTCGCTTCGCTCGGCTGACCTCCAGGAGTTCAGCTCAGCACCGGATCAGGGGTAGTCGACGACGATGCTGGGAGCACCCACGGCCGCACCGGTGACGGGCGCGCCGGTCGTGTTGACGACGTGGTCGATGGTGCCCGCGCCGAGCTGCACGGTCAGCAGGTCGTGCAGGCGCACGCCGGGCTTCACGGGCACCTCGAAGCCGTGCGTGGCGTGGATCGTCGGGTCGACGTTGGTGAAGATGTAACTGCCCATACCCCAGCCTTCGTGCGTCCGGACGCGGTCTGCCACGCGGTACCCCGCGTACCCGAGGACCGCGCCGTGCTGCCATGCGGCCTGACTGGGGGCGTCGTAGGGCATCTCGTTCTGGAACATCACGGTCCGGCCGCGCTCGCCGTTCCAGACGACCTCGTCCTTCTGGTAGTGCTCGACGAACAGGCCGGTGGCGGTCACGTCGTCGCCGTTCACGATCAGTCCGGTGTCGGCCGTGTTGACGGTCCAGCCGACCCCTTCGCCGTGATCGGCGCGCCATGCCCAGACGTCGTCGAGGAGGGTGCCGTCCGTGTTCACTTCGAGGCTCAGGGTGGCGCGGCCCGCCTGCGCTCCGCCGATCCGGAAGAACACGTCCTGCAGGGCCGTGGGCGTGCGGGCGTCGTCGCCCCGCCCTTCCCGGTCGCGGTCGTCACCGCGGTCGTCGCGCCCGCGGCGGGTGCCGACCCGCAGGAGGACGGGCGAGTTGACGGGACCGGCGTCGAACATCACGCCCGCGATATCGACGCCCGGCACGTCCGAGACGGCCAGCGCGACCACACCGTTCTGTGGGACGAGCGTGGCGACGCCCAGGCCCAGCACGACGGTGCCGGGACGGCGGACGTTCAGGGTCCGGTCGAGGCTGTACACGCCGGGCGTGAGGAGCAGGTTGCGGCCCTGCGCGAGCTGAGCGTTGAGGGTCTGCGCGGAATCCGAAGGCCGCGCGACGTAGAAGTCGCTGATGGGGAGGGACGTGCCTGGCGTCTGGCCGCCCTGCCAGGTGGTGCCGCGGCTGCCTCTTCGGGCGTCCGGCACGAAGACGCGGGTGCTGCCCTGCGCGTCCACGTACAGGTACGGTTTCTCGCGGGAGGCGGGCGTCTGCGCGAGCGTGGTGTACACGCCGCCCGCACCGAAGTTCTGGGCGGGCGCGCCGTTCACCCCGGCGAACACCTGGTTCCACACGCCGTTCGACCAGTCGGTGAGGGCGCTGTCCCGTACGAGGAACTGCTGCTGGCTGCCGTTGATGACGCTGCCCAGGCTGGAGTCCGCGATGAATCCGCCGCTCGCGTACTGTGGTCCGGCGGTGCAGTAGTCCATCAGGGAGAGCTTGCCGCCCGTGATGTTGACGCGCCGCATCGGGGAGGCCTGGGACACCGCCCAGAAGGTCGCGCTGGACCGGCAGCCGTCCAGGCCCAGGACGTTGACGGTGAGGTTCGACACGCTCCGCCAGAAGTTGTTGAGGGCGATGCAGCCGCCCGCGTCGCACTGGTTGTAGGCGTCCACGTGGCCGTTGATGACGACGTCCGTGGGGTTCCGGCCCAGTCCGGCCACCTCGGTGTAGTACCCGACCTGGATGATGAGCGGCTTGTCGGGCGTGCCGTACGTGCCGGGACGGAACAGCAGCGCGTAGCGTTCCCGGCCGAACTGGTTCCCGACCTGCTGCGCGGTGATGGCGTCGACGGCCGCCTGAATGTCGGCGGTCGACATGCTCGGGTCGAAGATCCGGACGTTCGGTCCGAAGTCCGGCGCGCGCAGCTTCTCGGCGCTCAGTGCGGCGCTCCCGGCAGCGTCACCGGTGACCGCGTCCGTCGCCGGGGGCGTCTGCTGCCCGCAGGCGGCGAGGAGTAGGGTCAGGGTGGCCAGCAGGGCGGAGCGGCGACCGGTCCCCCCGGAGGCGTGAACGCGCTTGCGAAGGGAGGCCGGAAAGGCGGGTGCCGGACGGTCAGAGGACATATGGTCTCCTGTCTTACCCTGGAACGAGAACTCTCAGGGGACGTGAACGCGCCTCGCGTCACGCCACCCCACGTGGGCGGGCCGTTCACCACCGCCCCGCGTGCCGGGCGCGGGGGCAGGCCAGGGGACCGGGCAGGTCGGCCTGCCAGGATCCGGGACGACGGGACGCTCCGGTGCAGCTGCGACCGAAAACGCCTTAGCTAAGTGAAGCCTGATGGTGACCCCAAGCATACCAGTCGTCCGGCAGGTCTGCACATCGGCGCCGTCCGGCCACCGGGCCGACTTCCGGTCCGGAGGCGGAGCGTTCCTTCCCCGCACGGCCCCTCAGCTTCCAGTGGACGTGCCGGCGTGCAGGGCGTCCAGGCAGGCCTGCAGGGCGTCCCAGGTGTGCGCGGCGTTCAGGGCGAAACGCACGCGGGCACGGCCGTCCGGCACGGTGGGCGGGCGGATGGCGACAGCCGCGAAACCCTGCTCGCGCAGCTGCGCGGCGCGCGCCAGGGTGGGCTGTTCCCCGCCCAGCACGACGGGAACGACGTGGCTCTCGCTGCCCGCAAGGTCATGCCCGGCGAGCGTGAGCGCCTGACGGAAGCGTGCGGCGTTCGCGTGCAGGGCGCGGCGCGCGCCGTCCATGTCGCGCGCGTGCAGGACGTTCAGGAGGCTGACGGCCGTGTTGGCGGGCGGGAGGCCCGTCGTGAAGATGAAGCTCCGCGCCGTGTTCACGAGGTAACGGATGAGGGTGCGGTCCCCGGCGACGTACGCGCCGACACTGCCGTACGCCTTGCCGAGCGTGCCCATCAGCACGTCGATGTCCGCCGTGACGCCCTGCGCGTGCGCGAGCCCGGCGCCCTGCGCGCCGATGACGCCGCCGCTGTGCGCCTCGTCGATCATCAGCCACGCCCCGGACCGGCGTTTGAGGGCCACGAGGTCCGGGAGGGGTGCGAGCGTGCCGTCCATGCTGAAGAGGGCGTCCGTGACGATCAGCTTGCGCGGCGCGCGGCTCTCCTGCAGCTGCCGTTCGAGGGTGTGCAGGTCCCGGTGCGGGTACACGTGCACGTCGGCGCGGCTGAGGCGCGCGCCGTCGATGATGGACGCGTGGTTCAGGGCGTCGCTGAACACCGCGTCGCCCCGGCCGACGAGGGCCGGGATGACGCCGGTGTTCGCGGCGACGCCACTCCCGAACAGCAGGGCCGCCTGCTGGCCCTTGAGGTCCGCGAGTTCCCGTTCGAGCAGGGCGTTCACCGGGTGGTTGCCGGTGATGAGCCGCGCGGCGCCCGCCCCGAAGCGCGTGAGGGCGTCCGTGACGACCTCCGTCTCGCCCGGCGGCAGGTGACCCTGCAGGGCGGCGCGGGCGGTGTCAGGCGTCCACGTGAGGCGCGACAGGCCCAGGTAGTCGTTGGAGGCCAGGTCGAGGAGACGCTGCCCGTTCAGGCGCAGGTACCCGGGCGCAGGGTCGGGCGTCCAGTCGTGCAGTACCCGTTCCCGACCCTGCACCCGCAGGGCGTCCAGGCGGATGCCAAGGTCAGCCCAGCTCACGCGGGACGGCCGTAGGTCCCGGCGGCGTCCAGCATGGCGCCGTACGCCTGGCGCAGCTGCTCGTCCGTCACGACGTACGGCGGGAGGAGGTACATGACGTTCCCGAGGGGACGCATCAGCAGGCCGCGCGCCGCGAAGTACTGCCGCAGTTCGAGGCTGGTGTTCCCGCCGTACTCGCCCGCCCCACGGATCTCGGCAGCGAGGATGGTGCCGACCTGCCGGACGTGCGTGACGTTCGGGTGCGCGGCGAGTTCCGCGCGTGCCGCCGCGTGCCGCGCCCCGATGCGCGCCCAGTGGGCGGACGTCTCCGCCGAAAGCGTGAGGTCGAGGGAGGCGAGGGCGGCCGCGCACGCGAGCGGGTTCGCGGTGTACGAGTGCCCGTGCGCGAAGGCCCGGTCGAAGGTGTCGCCCTCGAAGGCGAGGTACAGGTCCTCGGTGGCCGCGGTGAGGCCCATCGGCAGGAACCCGCCGGTGAGGCCCTTGCTGAAGCACATCAGGTCCGGGCGTTCCTGCAGGTGCCGCGCGGCGAACAGTTCACCCGTCCGGCCGAAGCCCGTCATGACCTCGTCCAGGATGACGAGCGCGCCGCTCGCGTGCACGCGGCGGATCACCTCGTTCAGGAAGGCGGGGCGCGTGACGCGCATCCCGGCCGAGCCCTGCACGAGCGGTTCGAGCAGGATGGCGCTCACGTCGTCCCCGAGTGCGGCGTCCAGCGCGGCGAGTGCGGCCGCCTCGCGCGCGTCCACGTCCTCGTCACCGTCCCAGGTGGCGGGGTACGGCAGGAACGTCACGCCGAACAGCTTGTCCTGGAACGGCGCGTAGAAGCCGCTCGTCGCGCCCGCACTCATCGCGCCGAACGTGTCCCCGTGATACCCGCCGTCGAAGGCCAGGAGGCGCGTGCGGCGCTCGCCGCGGTTGTGGTGCGCCTGCAGCGCGATCTTCAGGGCGACCTCGACGGCGGTGGAACCGTTGTCGCTGAAGAACACCCGGGACAGGCCCGGCAGTTCCGCGGTGAGGCGCGCGGCGAGGTGCGTGGCGGGCGCGTGCGTGAACCCCGCGAAGATCACGTGTTCGAGCGTCCCTGCCTGCCGCGCGATCGCCTGCGCGATGTGCGGGTGCGCGTGCCCGTGCAGGTTCACCCACCACGAGCTGACCATGTCGAGCAGTTGCGAGCCGTCCGCCGCGTGCAGGACGGCGCCCTCGCCGCGCACGATCACGGTGGGCGTGGGGGCCGTGCGGGACTGCGTGAAGGGATGCCAGACGTGCCGCGCGTCCAGGTCGAGCAGCGTGGGCGGCGCGGCGCTCACCCTGCCGCCCCGGCCGTCAGGAGGGCCTGCGCGGCGTCCTGCACGGCGGCAGGCGTCACCGCGTCCAGCGGGGGAATCTGCAGGATCACAGGCACCTGAGCATGCCGTTCGATGGCGTCCCGGTTGTGCGGGGCGAGCGGGCCGCTCAGGATCACGCCCGCCACGCTCAACCCCCGCTCCCGGACGGCGTTCACGGTCAGGAGCGTGTGGTTGATGGTGCCGAGCGTGCTGCGCGCCGCGATCACGACCGGCAGGCCGAGCGCGGCCATCAGGTCGAGCATCGACTCGCGGTCGTTGATCGGCACGAGCACCCCGCCCGCGCCCTCCACCACCAGCGGGCCGGCGCTGGAAGGGCGCGCGGCGAGGACGTCCGCGACGCTCACGCGTTCTCCCTCCAGCGCCGCGGCGCGTTCCGGGGCGGACGGGTCGCGGTACACGCGGACGGGCGCGTGCACGCGCTCCGGCGGGAGGCCCGCGAGCGTGGCGACGGTGCCGGTGTCGTCGTCCCCGTCCGCCGCGCCGGTCTGCAGCGGCTTCCAGTACCGGGCACTCCACGCGCGGGCCAGCACGGCGCTCACGAGCGTCTTGCCGACCCCGGTGTCGGTGCCGGTCACGAACACCTGCCGCTCGGCCGTCAGGGCTTCAGGCGCGTGCACCGTCAGTCCCCGAGGGCAGGCGCGAGGTCCGCCTGCGGGGCGTGCGGGGTGGGCGCGGCATGCAGGCCCAGGTCGCGGATCATGTTCCAGTCCGCGCCCGCCTCCTGACCGCCTTCCGTGAGGTAATCGCCGAGGAAGATCGAGTTCGCGACGAGCAGCGCGAGCGGCTGCAGGCTCCGCAGGTGAATTTCACGCCCGGCGCTCGCGCGCAGTTCCGCCTGCGGGTTCAGCAGCCGGAACAGGCTCAGGACGCGCAGGCAGTACCACGGCGTGAAGTGCGCCGTCGTCTGCGCGCCGTCGAGGCCCGTCCCGTCGATGGGAATCAGGAAGTTCACGGGAATGCTGTCGGCCCGCCTCGCCCGCAGGGTGCGGGCGAGGTCCACGATCTGCTCGGCGCTCTCCCCCATCCCGATGATCACGCCGCTGCAGGTGCTCATGCCCGCCTGGGCAGCGTGCGTGAGCGTCTCCACCCGGTCCGCGTACGAGTGTGTGGAGCAGATGTTCCCGTAGTGGTCCTCGTGCGTGTTGAGGTTGTGGTTGTACGCGTCGACGCCCGCGTCCCGCAGGGTCTGCGCCTTGCGCTGGCCGTCCTCACCGAGCAGCAGACCCATGCAGGCGCACACCTCCAGGTTCGTTTCCGCCTTGATGAGCCGCGTGGCCTCGCTCACCTGCTCGACCTCGTTCCACGTGCCGCCCCGGCCGGACAGCACGATGCAGTACCGCTGCGCGCCCGCCTCCTGCGCCTTGCGGGCCTCGGCGAGCATCTCGCGCGGGTGCAGCACCCGGTACTTCGGGACGCCCGTATCGGCCTCCTTGGCCTGCGAGCAGTACGAGCAGTCCTCGGCACACAGGCCGCTCTTGGCGTTCAGGAGGATGTTCACCTTCACGCGGTCCCCGAAGGCCTCGCGCCGGACGCGCCACGCGGCGTCCAGCAGGCGCAGGGTGTCGGTGTCCGGCAGGTTCAGGACGGCGAGGCCCTCCTCGGGCGTGAGGATCTCGCCGCTCAGGACGCGGCCAGCCAGGGTATCGATGTTCAGCATGTGGGTGGACCTCCAGTGATTTCGTTCAGCAGTGTACGCGGAACACTGAACGAAACCCCCGAACCTGAACCCGGTCCAGAAAATCCCTTCACGCCCGCGAAGACCTGCTGGACAGCGGAAGGAGGGGGCCGCGTCCACAGGCTCCCCTCCCCCTCGTCGTTCCGTCAGGTCGTGTGCCCGCAGTGCGGGGGCATCTGGCCCCGGGTCAGCGGGCCGACTGGTTCACGAAGCCCGCCACCCACGCGAGCGGCGCGTTCCAGTTGATGGTGACCTCGTTCATGGTGTACGCGCCGATGTCGTCGACGTAGCACTTCAGGCCCGTGCATCTGCCGCGCAGTTTCGCGGCGACCGGGTCGCTGAAGTTCACGGCGTTCGGTCCGCCGGACACCACGCCCCTGGGCGGCGCGGGCAGCGTGGCGTCCAGCGAGGGCGCCCAGAAGCGGTGGTGGGGGTTGCGGAGGGGACGCGTGCCGTACCCGGACACGTACGACTTGTCCATGGGGTTGCGGCCGAGCAGGTAGTTCAGGCCTTCGAGCACGGCGTCCTGGTACGACGCGTCACCGGTGAAGTCATACGCGAGCCCCATCAGGACGGAACGGTTCAGGATGCCGCTGTTCGATCCCCACTCGGGCATGGCGCCCCGGAACGGGAGGCGGTACCCCTGCGTGGCGAGGTCGGCCCGGTCGCGGGCCGCGGCCGCCACGATGTTACCCCGGGCCTGCTGCACGTCGGCGGCGGGAAGGCCGCTCGGGACGGTGGCGAGCGTGATCGTCCCGGCCGTGGCGAGCTCGTTCCAGGCGAGTTCCTTGTCGGCAGGCACCTGCAGGTACAGCGGGCTGGCCCGGAGGAAGGTCAGGTACTGGGCGTCGCCGGTCGTGGCGTACAGTTCAGCGGCCGCCCAGTAGAACTCGTCGTTCACGTTGGCGTCGTCGTACGGTCCGCCGCCGACGAACAGGTCGTAGGCGTACACGTCCGGCTGGGCGCGCGCGGCGGTCCAGGCGCGTTTCGCGGCCGTGAGGCAGCGGTCCGCGAAGGCCGGGTTGGACGCCCGGTAGATGCGGGCGCACTGCGCGGCGTTCGCGGCGAGGTTCAGGGTGGCGGCGGTGGTGGGGTAGTACAGGGCGCGCGGCTGCGGGTCCTGGTCCGGCCGGAGCGGCAGGCCCGTCCAGGCGACGTCCGTGAGCTTCTGGTGCACCATCCCGCCCGCGTCCGTCGGGGTGAAGGTGAGGGCGGACGTGTGGGCGCTCTGATCGCCGTGCGGGAGCGGCAGGGTCTGGCCGTCCGGGACCTGCAAGGCCAGCATGAACTGCAGTTCCCAGCGCACCTCGTCGAGCAAGTCGCTCCTGCCGTTGGCCCGCTCGGGGAGGTTGAGCGCGCCGTCGCCGTCCTGCACGCCCATGCGAGCGTCGCGTTCGGCGAGGTTCAGGAGCGTCCAGACGCTCACGCCGCCGTTCACGACGTACTTGCCGTGGTCTCCGGCGTCGTACCAGCCGCCGGCCGCGTTCAGGCTGTACGCGCAGCCGGGCCAGACGTTCCCCCTGGCGTCGGTGCCGCTGAAGCAGGTGACGCGGGTGTCGCCCTGGTTCGGCGCGGTGCCCGTGTGTCCTGCGGGGCGGGCGAGGGCCGGGTCGCCGACGTACGCGGCCTCGATCGGGATGCCGCTGCGCGTCTGGTAGAAGTACCCCAGGGCGTCGGTCTTGAGGGTGCCGTACACCGCGCCGATCTCGAAGGGGTGGCTGGTGAAGCCCGCGACGTCCAGCACGTAGCCCCGGCCCTGCGTGGTGACGCCGCTGAAGTCCGCCTGATGGACGGACTCGCCGCTGGCGGCGTCGGCACCGAACACGGTGGTCCGGCCCGACCTGACGGCCGTGTGGTTCGCGTCGTAGAGCGTCCAGGGGAGCGGGGCGCTGGACTCGAAGGGGATGGCGGCGATCTTGGGTTTGCCGGGCAGGTACCCGGTCTGGTTGACGCGCACGAGCGCGAGGTCGTCCTGCCCGGCCGCCGGGACGGCCGCACCGTAGGCGGGGCCCTTCAGGGAGACGCCGCTCAGGCAGACGCGGGTGGCGAGTTTCGCGCCCAGCTGGAACTGGAAGCTGGCTTTCGGGTCGCTGGCCTCGTTCATGGTGAAGGTGTACGCGTACGTTTTCGGGATGGACGTGACGTCCACGTCGGCGGCGAAGTACGAGGTGTAGGGAGCGCCGTCGTACTGCAGCAGGGTCTTGAAGGCGGTGGCCTGGTCGGCGCGCGCGGTGAAGGTCAGGGTGTAGGTCGCGCCCTGGTTCAGTCCGATGCCGGCCTGTCCGAAGATCACGTCGTAGACGTTCGTTCCGGCCTGCGTGATGTTCAGGCAGCTTTCACCGCCGGCGACGGTGGCGCTGACCGCGCCGGACGTCCACCAGGGGTCCTGCCCGCCGCTGAAGGTGCCGTTGCTGAGGAGTTCGGTGGTGGAGGTGTCCTTGATCCGGACGTCGACGGGGACCGGCGCGGAGATGCCGGTCACGCCGGTGGTCGTGACGGCCTGGGCGGAGTAGACGTGCGTGCCGTTCTGGGTGGGGTCGACGGTGACGGTGGCGTCGTAGGGGGCGGCGCTGTCCTCGCCGATCCTGCGGCCGCGGTCGTAGAAGACCACGCGGGCGACGTTGTCAGTGCCGGGGGCGGTGGCGAGCAGGTGGACGGTGCCTGCGGCGGTGACGGTGGTGGTGTCGGCGCTGAGGGTGACGGTGGGGGCGGGGGCGGTGGGCGGGTCGACCGGCTGGCTGGCGGAGCAGGCGGTGAGGAGGAGGCCGCAGGTGAGGGTGGCGAGGGCGCCGAGTCTGGGGTGTGACATGGAAGCTCCTGGGAGAGGGCGAAGGAAATGAAAGCGCTTTCAAAGCTGGCCAAGGAGGCAACTGGACGACGCCCCCACGAGAGATGCGGGAACAGATGAGACCCGGCCCACAGCAACGGACTGAAGAAGGCGGATGAGGGATTCGAAGGGACTGGATTGTGGTCTGAGCAGTACCGTACCAGTTCTGGCCGGGAGCGTCAAGAAAGCCTTTTCCTGACATCCGCATCACACCTGATCCCGAGGACTACCTGACCCGGCAGACTCGCCGTCATGGCGAGAACCCCATCTCAGACACGCAGAAGGAAATCTCGCTGCGGCTCTTACCCCACGGCGGCCGGGCGCACCTTCCCCGCCGCTCGGTGGCCAGAGGCCCTTCTTGACGAAAAGGCTTTCACAACTTACGCTGTCCCTGCACCTCCACAACAGCCCGCTCCTGCACGGCCCCGGCCACCACCGATGCCCGTCAGGTCGGCCTTCAGGTTGCCGGGAAGTCGCGTGCCAGGGACCGGCGCCGCCCCCGCACGGCCCGGTCCCCCGCCCTCCGCCGATCAAAGGACGCTGCCCATGACCACACCCGCTCCCCGCGCCCTGCTGCTCCTGATGCTCACCGCCGGACTGGCCGGCTGCGCTGGCCCCGCTGCCCAGACGCCGACAGTACAGACACCAGTTGCCCAGACCCCTGCCGCCCAGACGCCACCATCCGGTCAGGCCCTCAATGCCCAGGCTGTCAGCGGGCCGTTCAGCCGCTGGGGCCAGACCTGGACCGCGTCCAGCTGGAAGAACGGCGACCCCCTCTTCGGGTGCACCTTCTCGCCCGCCAACCTCACCCTCGGCAGCGGCAGTGACACCGCCGTCTACGGCTGGCTCGACAGCAGCACCTGCAGCGAACTGAAATCCAACCGCTACAAGTCGCAGGGCAACGCCTTCGGCGGCGACATCTTCGTGCCGAACATCTCCGGGACGACCTCCACCCTCTTCACGTACCTGGACGACGGCAATGTCTGGAACGAGATCGACGCCGAATTCGTGCCGGGCAGGGGCCTGCATCCGGCCCTGATCTACCGCGGCAGCAGGGGCGGCGTCCGGTACATCTATCAGGCCTGGGTGCCCGCCACGGCCGGCGCCTGGCACACCTTCAAGGTCGACTGGCAGAGCACCACCATCACCTGGACCCTGGACGGACGGGTGGTCTTCACCATGATCCGGGACAGCACGCTCGGCCTGGGCGCCGCCGTCGTCACCGGCAGCGGCGCCAGCATGCGGATCCCCGCGCAGGCGTGGCCGACGCGCAGCCAGCAGCTCATCGCGAACTTCTGGCGCGGCAGCAACACGGGCGACTCGGTCGGCTTCCTGGGCAGCTACACCGGCGGGACCGGCAACGCCATCTGGAACAACCTGTACTGACCCGGGCCGCCGCGCAGCGCGGCGCACCCCGGCAGGGCAGGCGATACAATGCCCCCGTGAACGACCGCGCGAAGCACTGGTGCAGGTGAACAGAGGAACCGTCACCATCCACGAGGTGGCGCGCGAGGCGGGGGTCTCCATCAGCACCGTGTCGCGCATCATCAACGGCACGGCGTACGTCGCCGACGACAAACGCCAGGCTGTGGAACGCGCGATGCTGAAGCTGGGCTTCCGCCCGAATTACCTCGCGAAGACCCTGATGACGGGCCGCAGCATGAGCATCGGCGTCATCGCGGAGGACATCGTCAGCCCGTACTATGCCGACGTCATCCGCGGCGTGGAGCACGCGATGCTCGACACGCCCTACCAGCCGATCGTGAACAGCGGCCACTGGTCGCGCAAGTACGAGTCCCGCGCCGTCGAGACCCTGATCTACCGCAAGGTGGACGCCATGCTGCTGCTCGGCAGTACCCTCCCGGACGGGACGCTGCAGGAGATCGCGTCGCGCGTGCCGCTCGTGGTGTTCGGAAGGACCGTGCCGGGCCTGGAAGAGCACTGCCTCGCGCTCGACAACGTGCACGGCGCGTACCTCGCCACCCGGCACCTGATCGAACTCGGGCACCGCAACATCGTTCACGTGCGCGGACCGCAGGGCCAGCAGGACGCCGAGGACCGCCTGCACGGCTACCGTACGGCACTCGCCGAGAACGACGTGCCGCACCGGCCGGAACTGGAGATCCTCGGGGACTTCACGGAGCAGCCCGCGTATCAGGCGCTGACGCACCTGCTGGACGCGCGCGTGCCGTTCACGGCCGTGTTCGCCGCGAACGACCAGATGGCGGCCGGGGCGCGCCTCGCGCTGCACCGCAAGGGCCTGCGGGTGCCGGAGGACGTGTCGCTCGTCGGCTTCGACGACCTTCCGTCCAGCGCCTTCACCAGCCCGCCCCTGACCACCGTGCACCAGCCGACCTACCGGATCGGGCTGGCGCTCGCCACGCACCTCCTGAACGTCGTCCAGGACCTCCCCTCGCAGTTGCCCGCTTTCGACCTCACGCTCGTCGTACGGGAATCCACCCGCCCGCTGCGGTAACGGCCCGCCGAGGACGGGGCATGCCCTCCGGTGCGTTCAGGCGGTCAGCCGCTCCACGAGATCGAACTCGCCCGCACGGATCTCGGTGGGCGTGGGCGCGCGGCCCATCCGCAGGAGTTCCGCGAAGGCCGCGAGCGCACGGTCTCGGCCCATGGCGCTCGCCACCACGGTCCGGTCCCCGTCGAAGGTGAACTCCATGAAGTCGTACGCGTCCGGGTCACCCCAGCAGGCGGTGTCGTGCAGCGATTCGGCGTGACCCACGTACCGCAGGCTCTTGCCGTACTGCTGCGTCCAGAAGAACGGCACGCGCACGTCCGTCCCTTCACCGCCCATACTCTCACCGTCCGCCCCTCCGGCGCGCCCCAGCAGGGTGTACGCGGCGACCATGCCGTGCTGCAGGGCAACACGCCAGTGCTCGACGCGCATCTCACCGAGCACGGTGGGCGCGGACGCGATGTCCCCGGCGGCCAGGGTGTCCGGATCCAGGCGCAGGAGGGCGTCCGGGTGGACAGCGCCCTTCTCGTCGGCGGCGTCACCCAGGAGGTCTGTCACCGGACGGACGCCGGTGCCGAGCAGCACCACGCCTGCGGGCAGCGTCTCGCCGGACCGCAGGGTGACGCCCGTGACCGCCTGACCGTCGCCGTCCAGGCGGTCCAGTTCCGCACCGAGCCGGAAGGTGACGCCGTGCTCTTCGTGCAGGCGGCGCACGGCACGGCCGACGGCGGGCGTCACGGCGCGGGACATGATCTCGTCCTCCTGGGCGACCACGGTGACGCTCGCGGCCGTCTGAACGAGGCTCGACGCGGCCTCCAGGCCGATGAAGCTGCCGCCGACGATCACGAGGTCCGCGCCGCGCGCCGCGTCCCGCAGGGCCCGGGCGTCCTCCAGGGTGCGCAGGGTGAACACGCCGTCCAGCGCGGTCCCGGGCCGGTCCGGCCGGACCGGCTGGCTGCCGGTCGAGACGAGAACCCGGTCGGCCGTGAAGGTGCCGGTGCCACTCACCGTGACGCGGCCGGACGCCCGGTCGATCGCCGTGACGCGCGTGCCGGCCCGGAGGTCGACGCCGTGCGTGCGCGCCCAGTCGGGGCCGCCCAGCGGGAGGTCGGCCTCCTGCACCTTGCCGCTCAGGTAGCCCTTGCTGAGCGCCGTACGGTCGTACGGGGCGTGCGGCTCAGCGGTCAGGAGGGTGACGCGGCCCGCGTAGCCCTCCTGACGCAGGGTCTGCGCGGCCATGAAGCCGGCCGGGCCGCCGCCCACGATGACGGTGTGCTCCTCCGGTCGGCCCTGCGGGGCGGGCGCGGGGCGTTCCAGCGGAACGGCCGGATCGACCGTGCACTGCGCGCCGTCCCGCGTGACCGTGTACGCGGCGAGGCCCTGCAGGGCCGGCGGTTCGGTGAGCGCGCCGCTCGCGGCATGAAAGGTCGCGTGGTGCCAGGGGCACACGACGCGGTCGCCGCAGCGGACGCCCTCGCCGAGGTTCGCTCCGGCGTGCGGACAGCGGCCGTTCATGGCGTGGACGGCGTCACCGTCGCGCGTCACGAGCACCAGGGCGTCACCGAGGTCGAATGTTCGCATGCCGCCGTCGGGCACGTCGTTCAGCTGGAAGGTCAGGGTGGGCATCAGGGTCTCCTCTGCGGGAATCGGGCGGGCGCCGTCACACCTGCACGCGCAGGGTGGCCGGCTGAGCGGTCAGTTCGAACATCTCGCCGTGCGGCACGACCGTGATCTGCCCGTAGTTCTGCAGCAGGTCGCGGTACGCGGCCTCCACGGGACGCGGCTGACGCTGCAGGTCGTACAGGCCGACCGGGTTCACGCGGCTGTTGAGCTCCGCGAGGCCGGTGTCCCAGTCGATCTGGTCGGTGAGCGAGTACCACGTGAAGCCCACGACGGGCACGCCTTCCCGGCGCAGCTGCAGGACGTTCATCCACTGCTTCCACAGCCACGCCGGGTTGCGGTCGGCGTCGAAGGTGTTCGTCTCGGTGTGCATCACGGGCCGCCGGTAGCGGCGGTGCAGGCGGCTCGCCAGCGTGTGCCAGCCGAGGACGTCCTCGGCCTGCAGTTCGCTGCGGTCGGGGAGCACGATGCGCTCGTTGCGGCCGTAGTAGTCGCTCCCGATGATCTGATGGCCGGGCGGTTCGCCCGCCATGAACCACTGGTACTCGTTTTCGCTCAGGCCGTGCGTGCGCGCGTGCCGGTAGGTGTCCACGTCCGGCACGTGCGCGTACAGCAGGTCCAGCGACAGGCAGCTCATCTTGTTGTGCAGCGCGAGGTCGGCGCGCGGTTCGGCGCACGCGTCGTGCAGGTACTCGGCACTCTCCGACTGGATGATGACCGCGTCCGGGCGTTCCCGGACGATGGCATGGCACGCGAGGATGCTGGCGGCCGCCGCGTGCTTGAGGGCCGTGACGAAGCCGCGTTCGGACTTCAGCCGCTCGTTCCACAGGCCGTCGCGGCCGGAACTGCGTGCCGTGACGTAGATCTCGTTGACGGGCGTGAAGTGCCGCACCCACCCGTAGCGCCGCGCGGCCTCCCCCGCGAACGCCGCGAAGTGCACCGGCAGCTCCGGGTTCTGGAAGTCGCCCAGCCAGTCGGGCAGCCCGAAGTGCAGCAGGTCGAGGATCGGGGTGATGCCGCGCCGACGCAGGCCCGCCATGAGTTCGTCGGCCTTCTCCCAGTCGTACGTGCCGGGACCGGTGCTGATCTCGTGGTACGGCAGGCCGTACCGGAGGTACTTCAGGCCCAGGCCCTGCACGAGGTCGAAGTCCTGCTCCCAGTGGCTGTAATGCCCGCACTCGCGAAGCTGGTCGCGGCGACCGTGGCGCGTCATGGGGTACGAGCATTCGATGCCGGTCGCGAACATGAAGTTGCCGGGCGTGCCGGTCGGCAGGCCGTCGCCGCGCGTGCCGCTCGCACCGCCGAACTCGTCACCCGCGTAGGTTCGGCTGCCGTTCACGCCGATGTTCACGGCCTCCATCGCCGCGAGGAAACTCCGGGGAGCCACGCTCAGGACCTCCGGGGGACGGGCGCGGTCACGGGTTCACCGCGCGCGGGCGGGCAGGGCAGCCGGAAAGGGGGAGGGTCACCATGACGGTCACGGTAGGTTCGGCGGGCGCGGCGGGACGCAACACATCTTACGAAGCGGAGCGACGCTAACGAAGCCTAAAGGCCCCGTTCAGGCTGCGTTCCCGGCACCCTGCGCGTGTCATGCTGCGGCGTGATGCCCGTTCCCCTGTTCCGTTCGTTCTTCCAGGGTGGCTTCGAATGCTCGGCCCACCGGCGCCCCTCCGGCCGCCGGGTGGACGTGATCGACGCCACCCGTCACGACCACTTCGCGCGTGAGGACTACGCGCGCCTCGCCGCGACCGGCCTGCGGACCGCGCGCGACGGGCTGCGCTGGCCGCTGATCGAACGGGTGCCGGGCGAGTACGAGTTCACGTCGGTGGCCGCGCAGCTCGCGGGCAGCCGCGAGGCGGGCGTGCAGGTCATCTGGGACCTGCTGCACTACGGCACGCCAGATCACGTGGACGTGTTCGCGGCGGACTTCCCGGCGCGGTTCGCGGCCTTCGCGGCGGCGGCCGCCGCGTACCTGGCGGCCGGCACGGACGGCGAGCTGTGGCTGTGCCCCATCAACGAGGTGTCGTTCTTCGCGTGGGGTGGCGGCGAGGTCGGGTACCTGAATCCCTTCGTGCACGGGCAGGGCCCGCGCCTGAAACGGGCGCTGGTCCGGGCCGTGATCGCCGGGATGGACGCGGTACGCGCCGCGCACCCCGGCGCGCGGTTCCTGCACGCCGAGCCGCTCATCCGGGTGAGCGCCCACCCGGACCGCCCGTGGGAGGACCTTCACGCGGCGGGCGTGCAGGAGTCGCAGTTTGAGACGCTCGACCTGCTGAGCGGCCGACTGAACCCCGAACTGGGCGGCGGTCCGGCGTACCTCGACGTGATCGGCCTGAACTACTACCCGGACAACCAGTGGCGGCACCATCCCGACCACGGGCAGCGCAGCGTGCTGCCGCCCACCCATCCCGAGTACCGGCCGCTGCGGACCCTGCTGGCCGAGGTGCACGCCCGCTACGGACGGCCGCTGCTGATCTCCGAGACGGGCGCCGAGGACGACGCGCGCGCCCCATGGTTCGCGCGGGTGGCGCGCGAGGCGCTGGCCGCGCGGGCAGCGGGCGTGCCGGTGCAGGGCGTGTGCCTGTACCCGGTCGTGAATCACCCCGGCTGGGACGACGACCGCCACTGCCACAACGGCCTGTGGGACTACCCGGACGCGCAGGGGGGCCGCAGCGTCCACCCGCCGCTGCTGGAAGCGCTGCGGGCCGCGCAGGCCGAGGAGCGCGGCGAGGGCGTGCCAGCCCCTGCCCACTCCGGTCAGGGGCTCGCGGAAGCGCTCCGCCGCTTCGCGCGGGCCGAGCCCACCCTCCAGGCCGAGGCGGCCGTGCGCGACCTGGACGCCCGCGTGCCTGCCGCCTCCCTGGCCGCCCTGCACGCCGAGGGCCTCCTGAGCGCCACGCTGAGCACCGAGGACGGGGGACTGGGCGTCGCGGGCGTGGACCTGCTGCAGCTGCTGCGCCGCGTGGGCCGCGCCAGCCTGCCGGTCGCGCGGCTGTACGAGGGGCACGTCAACGCCCTGCTGCTCATCCGGCGGTACGGCACGCCCGCACAGTCCCGGCAGGCAGCACAGGACGCCCTCGCGGGCCACCTGTTCGGCGTGTGGAACACCGAGGACCAGGACGCCCTGCACCTGCACGGCGGCGAGGACAGCTGGACGCTGCGCGGCGGGAAGACCTTCACGTCCGGCGGGGCCGCCGTCACGCGCGCGCTCGTCACCGCCGAACGCCCGGACGGCGAGGGGCGACAGATGCTGCTGCTGGAGCACCTGGACGACGCGCGTTTCGACGCGTCGTTCTGGCAGCCGCTCGGGATGCGCGCCACGGCCAGCGCCCGCCTGAACCTGAACGGCCTGCCGGTGTCCGGGGCGGCGCTGATCGGCTCGCCCGGCGATTACTATGCCCAGCCGGAGTTCGGCGGGGGCGCCCTGCGTTTCCTGGGGGCGCAGCTGGGCGGCGCGGACGCCCTGATGGACGCGAGCCGGGACGCGCTGCGGCACCTGGGCCGGACGGGCGACCCGGTACAGGCCCTGAGGTTCGCGGACGCGGCCGGACGCGCGGAGGGAGCCTGGCAGATCGTGCTGGAAGGTGCGCGCCGCCTGGAGCGCGGCGAGACGGGCGAGGCGTTCCTCGCGTACGTCGCCCTGGCGAGGGCGCAGACGGAGGACGCCTGCCTGCAGGTCGCGGAGGCCACCGAACGGGCCGTCGGGGCGCGCGGCCTGCTCGAACCGCACCCGGCCGCGCGGCTGCTGCGCGACCTGCGCATGTACCTGCGCCAGCCCGCCCCGGACGCCGCGCGACTCGCGGCCGGGCACTGGCTGCTCGGGACGCCCGGCCCCGGCCCGGAGGACGTCAGCCCGTGGCGGCCCGCGTGAACGGCACGCCCCCCCGGCAGGCCGGACTGCTGGACCCCGCGGCGCTGACCGGTCCGGTCTGGGTGGTCGCGCCGCACCCGGACGACGAGGCGCTCGGCTGCGGCGCCCTGATCGCGGCCCTCACGGACGCCGGGCAGGAGGTGTGGGCGCTGCTCCTCAGCGACGGTGGGTTCTCGCACCCGGCCTCCGCCGCGTACCCGCGCGAACGGCTCGTCCGCACCCGCCTCGCCGAGTGGCGCGCGGGCCTGGCCGTGCTGGGCGTCCCGGCCGAGCGCACCGCCGCGCTCGGCTTCCCGGACGGCGCCCTCGCCGGGCACGCGCAGGAGATCCAGGAAGCCGCCCGCGCGGCCTTCAGGGCGGCGCCGCCCGCCACGGTCCTGCTGCCGTGGGGCCGGGACCCGCACCCCGACCACCGGGCCGCGTGGGCCACCCTGCACGCCGCGCTGCCCGGCCCCTGCCGCGTCCTCCTGTACACCGTGTGGCTGCAGGAGCGCGGTCAGGAGGGCGACTGGCCCGCGCCCGGCGAGGCGCGCACCCTGACGTTCCCGCCGTCAGGCTGGGCGGACCGCAAGGCCGCCGCCATCGCCGCCCACGCCACGCAGCTCGGGACCATCACCGACGACCCCGGCGGCTTCACCCTCGCCCCGGACATGATCGCCCGCGCCGTGCGGGAACCCGAGACCTACTTCGAGGTGAACCCATGACCCTGCCCGACCGCTACTTCGACGACGTGTACGCCGCGAACGACGACCCCTGGAACTTCCAGGGCAGCCCCTACGAGGCCGCGAAGTACGCCCGGACCCTGGCCGCCCTGCCGCAGGAACGCTACGGACGCGCGCTGGAGGTCGGGTGTTCCATCGGCGTCCTGACCGGCCTGCTGGCCCGGCGCGTGGACGCCCTGACCGCCGTGGACGTGAGCGAGGCGGCCCTGCAGCGCGCCCGGGCACGCAACCACGGCGCGCAGAACGTCACCTTCGAGCGCCGCAGGCTGCCGCAGGACGTGCCCGCAGGCCCCTTCGACCTCGTGATGCTGTCGGAAGTCCTGTACTACCTCTCGCCGACCGACCTGGAGGCCGCGCTGGACGTGATCGTCGCCCGGACAGCACCGGGCGGGACGGTGCTGCTGGTGCACTGGACGCCGCACGTGCACGACTACCCGCAGACCGGGGACGCCGTGCACGAGGCCGCGCTCGCCCGCGCGGGCCGCGGCGAGCTGACGCACCTGCACGGCGAGCGGCACGGCGACGACCGCGAAGGCTACCGGCTAGACGTGTTCGAGCGCCCCGCGTAGCTCCGCGAGCGCCCGCTCGACCGGCACGGGCCGGAACGTCACGCCCCACCAGCCGGCCGCGAGCCGCGCCGCGTGCGCCCGTTCCAGCGCCTCCCCCAGGGTCGGTGAACGCAGCGCGGCCCTCAGTGCAGGAATGGACGTCAGCCACAGCGCCGCCAGTGAGCGCGCGGCGCACGCGGCGTGGCCGGGACCGGCGGCGTACGCGCGCCGCAGCGCCGCCTGCGCGCGGGCCAGCGCGGCGACCTCCTGCCCGCCCGGCACCGTCCACACCCGCCCGGACGCCCACTCGCCGAGCTGCGTGGACAGTCCCACCCCCACCCGCCCGCAGCGGCGAGCCGACGTGTACACCCGCGCGTGAGGCGTGTGCCGCAGCGTCAGGTCCGCCCGCTGCAGCGCCCGCACCAGCGCCACGTCCTCCAGCGCCGTCACGTCCGGCACGCCCCCCACCTGCCGGTACGCGCGGACCGTGAGCGCCAGGCTCGCCCCGAAATGCTGCGCGTGACGCGGCCAGGGATCGTGCGCGACCGGGTCGAAGTGCGCCTCGACCCGGCTGGCCGCCAGCCGGTACGCCAGGTCGTACAGGTGCGTGCGGCGCGCGGCCTCTGTCAGCGCGGCCCGCTCGTGCGCGCGCAGCAGGATGCGCCCTGCGGCGGCGTCCGCGCCGTCCCGCAGCGGGACGAGCATCTGCGCGAGCCAGTCCGGCGCGGCGCAGGTGTCCGCGTCGGTGCTGACGATCACGCCGTCCGGCCCGGCCCACCCGGCCGCGAGATCCAGCGCCCGGCGCCGCGCGCCGACCACGCCCGCCTCCGCGCCGGTCAGCGCGCAGTCCACGACACGCACCTTCAGGCGGTCCCGGAACGCGCGGGCCACGTCCGCCGTGCCGTCGGTGCAGTTGTTCGCGAGGACGAGCACCCCGAACGCCGGGGCGCCCACCTGAGCGGCCAGCGCGGCAAGGGTGCCGGGCAGCCACGCGGCCTCGTCACGCGCCGGGATCGCCACGACGACCGGCACGGGTTCGCAGGGGGCAGCAGGAGGACGGGTCACGGTGTCCCAGACTACAGCTCCGGCAGGGCACGCGCCGGACATGAAGCAACGAAAAACGGCACAGATTACGGCTGCGCCGAAGTCCGTGCATTACTGACGCATACGGATTCCGTCCGTCCCCGACCTCCCCGGCAGCAGCACACACGTCCCTCCCCGCCGGGAGACACCCTGCACTCCACGCGCTCACGGATTCCGCGACCCGTCCGGAATCCAGCGAACTCCGTTCCGGGAACAGCACAGCACGTTCCCCCGCACGCCCATCACCGACCCACGTTCACTTCAGGAGACCCCGTGACCCTGCCCAGCCCCCATCGCCAGCCTGCCCTCGTGGTGCTCGCGCACCTGCGCTGGAACTTCGTGTTCCAGCGCCCCCAGCACCTCATGATCCGGGCGGCCCGCGACCGGGCCGTGTACTACGTCGAGGAGCCCGTCTTCGGGCCCGGACCCGACCGCCTGCAGATCGAAGCGGGAACGGACGGCGTCCTCGTCTGCACCCCGCACATCGAGGTCGGGCACTCCCCCACCGAGTCCCAGGCCCGCACGGCCCGCGTGCTGCGTGACGCGCTGGACGCCGCCCACGTCCGTGAGTACGACCTGTGGGTGTACACCCCGATGGAGTACCCGGTGGCGGCCCTGCTGCGGCCCCGCCTGACGGTGTACGACTGCATGGACGAACTCGCGAACTTCCGCGGCGCGCCGCCCGAACTGCGCCTGCGGGAGGACGTGCTCTTCGACCGGGCCGACGTGGTCTTCACGGGCGGGCAACGCCTGTACGAAGCGAAACGCGAACGCCACAGCAACGTGCACGCCATGCCGTCCAGCGTCGACACCGCGCACTTCGCGGCCGCCCGCACCACCCGCACCGACGCGCCCGCGCAGGCGCACCTGCCCCGCCCCCGCCTCGGCTTCTACGGCGTCATCGACGAGCGCCTCGACACGGCGCTGCTCGGCGAACTCGCGCGCCGGCGCCCCGAATGGCAGCTCGTGATCGTCGGCCCGGTCGTGAAGATCGACCCCTCCCGCCTGCCGCAGGCCCCGAACCTGCACTTCCTCGGACAGCAGGCGTACGCGGACCTCCCCGCCTTCCTGTCGCACTGGGACGTGGCACTGATGCCGTTCGCACTCAACGCCGCGACCGAGTTCATCAGCCCCACCAAGACGCCCGAATACCTCGCGGCCGGCGTCCCGGTCGTCTCCACCGGCATCCGTGACGTGATCGCCCCGTACGGCGAACAGGACCTCGTCCGTATCGCCGACGGCATCGACGCCTTCGAAGCGGCCTGCGCGGCCACCCTCGCCGAGACCGGCACGCCGGAAGCGGCAGACCGGCAGGCGCGCGCCGACGCCTTCCTCAGCACGCTGTCCTGGGACCGTACCTGGGCCGCCATGCAGCACGAACTCGACGCCGCCCGGTCCACACAGGCCGGGCCGGGCGAGCAGTCCACCCCGGAGGTCCCCCATGTCTGAGCACGACTCCCCCGCACGCCACCCCGCCGACACCGAACCCTTCGACTACCTGATCGTCGGTGCGGGCTTCGCGGGCAGCGTTCTCGCCGAACGCCTCACCGCCGACGGCAAACGCGTCCTGGTGGTCGAGAAACGCGCCCACATCGGCGGGAACGCCTACGACACCTACGACGACGCGGGCGTCCTGATCCACCCGTACGGCCCGCACATCTTCCACACCAACTCGGCCGACATCTTCGAGTACCTCTCGCGCTTCACCGAATGGCGGCCCTACGAGCACCGCGTGCTCGCCAGCGTCGACGGCCAGCTCGTCCCGATGCCCATCAACCTCGACACCGTCAACGCCCTGTACGGCCTGAACCTCACGTCCTTCGAGGTCGAGGACTTCTTCGCCTCCCGCGCCGAGGAAGTCGAGCAGATCCGCACGAGTGAGGACGTGGTCGTCTCCAAGGTCGGACGCGACCTGTACCGCAAGTTCTTCCAGGGCTACACCCGCAAACAGTGGGGCCTCGACCCGAGCGAACTGGACGCCAGCGTCACCGCGCGCGTCCCCACCCGCACCACCCGCGACGACCGGTACTTCACCGACACCTTCCAGGCGATGCCGCGCCACGGGTACACGCGCCTCTTCCAGAACCTGCTGCGCGACGTACCCGTCATGCTGAGCACCGACTACCGCGACGTGATCGGCCTCATCCCGCACCGGCACCTGATCTTCACCGGACCGATCGACGTGTTCTTCGACCAGTGCTACGGCGCCCTGCCGTACCGCAGCCTGACCTTCAAGCACGAGACGCACGCCACCGAGGTCTTCCAGCCGACCGGCACCGTGAACTACCCGAACGACCACGGATACACTCGCGTCAGCGAATTCAAGTACATCACCGGCCAGCAGCACCCGCAGACGAGCGTGGTGTACGAGTACCCGCAGGCGCACGGCGACCCGTACTACCCCGTGCCGCGCCCCGAGAACGCCGAGCTGTACCGCAGGTACGAGGCCCTCGCGAAGACGCGCCCGGACGTCACCTTCGTGGGCCGCCTCGCGACGTACCGGTACTACAACATGGACCAGGTGGTCGCTCAGGCCCTCGCCACATACCGCCGCCTCGCCGGACTTGCCCAGGGCGCCGACTGACCCCGGCAACACAGCAGGGAACGCCGGACCGCATGCTGCAGTCCGGCGTTCCTTTTTTCAGCACCTGGAGGGTGCCTGTGGGCAGGGACGCGGTTGTGCCCGTCTACCGCCCACAGACGTGGGTCATTCCAGGGCGGGGGCGGCGCCGGCGCGTCTGCGGAGCGGCAGCTGCGGCAGGAAGATGGTGGCGAGGAAGCCGAGGATCACGGCGATCAGGCCGTAGCGGAACACCTGTGTGATCGCGTCGGTGAGGGCGGCCTTGAAGCCCGCGCCGAACACGTCGATGGCGTGCAGCACGGCGGGCCGGTTCGTTTCGATGGCGCTGGTGGCGCTGCGGACGGCCTGCGTGCGGGCCTGCGTGCTCGCCTGGCGTTCTGCGGCGGCGAGGGCCGTGCGGACGCGGGTGAGGACGGCGTCCTGTCCCTGCGTGGTCGTGATGGCCTGCGGGGGGATGCTGGCGAGCTGCGTGCGGAGCGGGGCGGGCAGGGCGGAGGTTGCGGCGAGGGCCGTCATGGCGGCGGGCTGGCCGCTTCTGACGGCAGTCGTCACCTGTGCGAGCACCTGCTGGAATCCGGCGTTCACCTGCCGGTCGATGCCTCCGGCGGCGAGGACGGTGCGCAGCTGCTGCGGGGTCCGGGGGTCCTTCAGGAGGGCCTGGACGCTGGCGGGATCGTTGTCCTGCAGGGCGCGGGTGATCGTGGCTTCCTGCGCGTCGAGGGTGCGGTTCACGCTGTTCTTGAGGGTGCTGACGCTGAAGTTGCTGGTGCTGCTGCCTTCGCTGGCGCTGCTGCTGCTGCCGAGCGCGGTGAACTGGGCGCGCATCTGGGCGGGCAGGGAGGCGCTGGCGTCGCTGCGGGCGACGTTCACCTGGGTGCTGAGGGTGTTGGCGAAGATGGTGCCGAGGACCGCGACGCCGACCACCTGGCCGAGGTTGCGGAAGAAGGTGACGGCGGACGTGACCTGTCCGGTGAGGCGCGGGTCGGCGGCGTTCTGGATGGCGAGCGTGTACAGCGGGATGGACGGGCCGAGGCCCAGGCCGATCAGGATCATCTTCCAGGTGACGGACGCCTGTGAGGCGTCGACCTTCAGGGTGAGGCCCATGATCAGGAAGGCCGCCATGAGCAGCACCAGGCTGGCGAGCATGATGCCCTTGTACCGGCCGATGCGGGTGACGAGCTGGCCGCTGAGGACGTTCCCGGCGACGAGGCCCAGCACGAGCGGCGTGAGGGTCAGGCCGGAGTTCGTGGCGTTGAGGCCCACGACGTTCACCATGAAGAGCGGCAGGAAGATGATCGGGCCGAGGAACGCCATGCCGAGCAGGAAGGTCGCGGCGGAGCCGACGGAGAAGACGCGGTTCTGGAAGAGGGCGAGGCTCATGAGCGGGTCGTGCGCGCGCCGCTCGGTGAGCAGGAAGGCGCAGGCGCCGAGCACGGCGAGCGCGAACATGCCGAGGATCTGCCAGGAGCCCCAGAGGAAGCCGGTCTCGCCGGGCGTCAGGAAGGACTTGCCGAGGCTGAGGGCCAGCAGGAGCGGCACGACGGCCACGATCAGCCAGAACGCGCCGAGCAGGTCGAGGCGCGGGCGCGCTTCCGCCTGGCCGTACAGGTGCTTCAGGGCGGGCATGCGCGTGATGATGAAGGCGAGCGCGACGGCGCCGACCGGGAGGTTGACGTAGAAGACCCAGTGCCACGTGAGGTGGTCGGTGAAGTACCCGCCGATGAGCGGCCCGAGGACGCTGGAGATGCCGAACACCGCGCCGAAGAGGCCGGTGTACCGCCCGCGTTCGCTGGGCGGGTACAGGTCGGAGATGACGGCGAAGGCCGTCGTGAAGAGGGCGGCGCTGCCGAAGCCCTGCACGGCCCGGAACGCGATGAGCTGGCCGGTGCCGCCGCCGAGGAGGTTGCCCATGAACGGCTCGCCGGAGAAGCCGCACAGCAGCGACCCGAGCAGGAACACGACCACGCCGAAGATCAGGATGACCTTGCGGCCGAACAGGTCCGAGAGCTTCCCGTAGATGGGGACCATGACGGTGGACGCGACGAGGTAGCTGGTGGTGATCCAGGTGTAGAGGCTCGGGTCGATCTGCAGGTCCTTCTGGATCTGCGGTCCGGCGGTGGAGACGATGGTCTGGTCGAGCGCGGCGAGCAGCAGGCCGAGCAGCGTGCCGATCATGGTGAAGAGCTTCTCCTGCCGCGTGAACTGCGGCCCGGCGTGCGGGGCGGCCTGCGCGGTGGTGCCGGGTGCGGTGGGCGTCGCCGGGGTGGGCGTCTGGGTGGTCATGGGGTCTCCTCGGGCGTGGCGGGTGGGGTGGGCGGCTGGCGCACGGTGACGGCAAGGTGCTGCAGGGTGCGGGCGAAGAGGTGCACCTGCGCGCTGTCGAGGGAGGTGAGGCCCTGCTGGAGCAGCTGGTGCATGGTGCTGCGCGCGGCGGTGAGGACGGCCTCGCCGCGCGGGGTGAGGTTCAGCTGGACGCGGCGTGAGTCCTGCTCGTCGAGGCGGCGTTCGATCAGCTGGGCTCGGGCGAGGTCGTCGACGAGGCGGGAGACGGCGCTGGGGGTGAGGGCGGTCCGGGCGGCGATGAGGCTGGGGTAGTTCGCGCCGGCCTCGATGGCGCTCAGGCCGACGAAGTCCTTGAATTCCAGGTCGTGTTCGCGGGCGAGCATGGGCGCGACGTGGAGTTTCATGGCCTGGGTGAGGTCCCACCAGGCGGTCATCAGTTCGGAGATGACGGGGTTGCTGGGCGGTGAGGTGTCGGGGTGGAGTGGATCCTGCGGAGGTTCTTTCACAGCGCAATAGTACCGCCCCGCAATTATTTCATTCAGCAACAGCTCACACAGTGACCGGCCCACCGGTACAGTGACCGCATGACCCGCAACGACCTGCCCGGCCAGGACAGCCAGATCCTCCACCCAGAGGAGAATCAGCCTGTCACCGCCTCCGAACGCATCGACGCCCGGATCGCGGACCTGGGCGACTGGCGCGGCGAGACGCTCGCTGCCGTCCGCGCCCTGATCCGCCGCGCCCTGCCGGACGTGCAGGAGGAGTGGAAGTGGGGCGTGCCCGTCTGGTCGCAGAGCGGCGTGCTGTGCACCGGCGAGACGTACCGCAGCGCCGTCAAGCTCACCTTCGCGCACGGCGCCTCACTGCCCGACCCCACCGGGCTCTTCAACGCCAGCCTCGAAGGCCGCGTGCGCCGCGCGATCGACCTGCCGCAGGGCGCCCTGCAGGACGGACAGCTGCCGGACGCCGACGCCTTCATGGCCCTGATGCAGCATGCCGCCGCGCACAACCTCAGTCGGCGTCCCGTCCGCGCCGCCCGCCCGAACCGCTGAACCCGGCCTCACCCCCGGGCCGACCCGGGCACGACAATTTATGTACATAAATTCTTGCATTTCGGTACAGGTGTCTCGTACAGTGGAGGCATGACCGCCGGCAAGAACCACATTCAGGTGGGCGCACTGCGCGCCCAGCTGGCGGACACCCTGCAGAAGGTCGAACGCGGGCAGCGCATCGTCGTGGAACGCCACGGCGCGCCCATCGCGGCGCTCGTCCCCATCGGGGACTACCACGCGCTCGGACACCGGGAGGAACACATGGCACAGCGGATCATCTTCACCAACATCAGCGGAGGGGAAGGCAAGAGCTTCTTCACCTTCCACACCGCCTTCGCCCTGGCGGACATGGGCTACCGGGTCGCGGTGATCGACGGTGACCCGCAGGCCTCCCTCACCAAACGCCTCGGCCTGCACGACGACCCCAACAGTGCCGCCCTTCGCGCCGACCACACCATCCTGCGCGCCTTCGAGCAGGACGACGGCGACATCCAGCTGCCCGACCCGGTCCGGACCGGGAACCTCGACGTGTGGCCCGCCAACCGGCACCTGCTCGAAGCGGACAGCAAGATCAGCGCCGACCTGTCGCGCATCGGGAACCTGCACGACGCCCTCCTGACGCTCGAAGACCGCTACGATTTCATCCTGCTCGACTCCAAACCCGGCGTCTCCCCCCTCCTGACCGCCGTCACCGCCGCCGCCGAGCACGTGATCGTGCCGGTGTCGGCCGACAAGGGCATGGAGAACCTCGACGAGCTCGCGCGCCTGCTGCGCACCGCCAAAAAATTCAACTCGCGCGTCGGCATCCGCCTCTTCGTGCCGAACCGCGTGCGCAGCACCAACCTCAGCCGCCGCGTCATGGAGCGCCTGACCAGCTACTCGCAGATCGCGCCGCTCTCCCCCGCCGTGCGCGAAAGCACCGTCGGCGGCGAGGCCGAAGACGCCCGCCTCGGCGTGACGCGCTTCGCACCGAAAAGCCCGCTCGCCGGGGACCTGCGCCAGATGGTGGACGCCCTGCTGCAGGCGATCGGCAGTGGCGCGCCCGTCCCGTCCAGCGCGCCCGCCGGGGGGCAGGGATGACCGGCCGCGCCCACACCAACCCCGCCATGCTGATGGGGATGCTCGACGAACAGCCGACCGAGGTCGAACGCAGCAGCATCCGGATCCTGCCGGACTTCAACCCGCGCCTTCCGCTGCCGGGTGAAGCGGACCCCTTCAGTGACGACGCGCTCGCGGACCTGACGGCCAGCATCGCCGAGCAGGGCATCCTGCAGCCGATCCTCGTGCGGCCCGCCGCGCGCGGCACGTACGAACTCATCGCCGGGGAACGCCGCTACCGCGCCGCCGGACTCGCGGGCCTGCAGACGGTCCCGGTCCTCGTCCGGGAACTCACGGACGAGCAGGCGCGCCTCGCGGCCCTCACCGAGAACGGTCAGCGCCGCGCCCTCCCCTACGCGCAGGAGGCGCTGCTCGGCATGCGCGACATCGCCCGCCTGACCGGCAGCGACATGAACGCCGTGCCCGCCCTGCTCAACCGCCTCAAGAACGGCGCGGACGACGAGCACGGCGTCGCCCGTTACCTGCAGGTCACCTTCGGCGAGACCGTGAGCACCTGGGCACAACGCCGGGCGCTCGTGCTGAAGCTCACGCCGGACGAGCACCGCGCCCTGAACGCCCGCGAGGTCACGCTGAGCACCGTGCAGCCCCTCACCCGCCTCGGCACCCGTCCCGAACGCGCCAAACTGCTGCAGCAGGCGATCCGCGGCGAACTGACCGCCGACGCTGTCGCCGCCCGCGTCCAGGACCTCCTGAAGCCCCTGCCGGCACGCCAGCAGACCGTGCCGGTCGACCGCCTGCGCCGGGCCCTCCCGGACCTCGGACGCCTCAAGGGACAGGACGCGAAGCGGGCCGACGCGCTCATTCAGGAACTGCTGAGCCTGCTCCCACAGGACAGCTGAACGCCATTCACCACCGGCACCGACCGGCCGCCGCGCTTCCTGCACGGCGGCCGGTGACTGTTTCATACGGTTTTGATCCGATTCCAGGGATGCCGGAAACAGCACCGACATCCCTTCCATCTCCTCCAAACCGTACTTTTTGGTGCTCGCTTCGCTCGGCTGAACTCTACAAGTTCAGCTCAAAACCGTCTCATCTGCTGGCCCGGATCTGTCCAGGGTTGGAAGACTTCGGCGAACCTGACACGGCCGGCCGCTATCCAAACCCTGGATAACGCGGCCCATCCCTGTCTGGCCGGACATCCGGCCGCCGCCCATGCCGCAGGCACCACTGGCCCGACTGGACGGCCGGTCCCGGTTCTCCGTGCAATCTGGGATCAGGCCTGTGCCTGCAGCAGCTTGTCGAGGGTGATGGGAAGCTCACGGATTCGCGTTCCGGTCGCGTGATACACCGCGTTCGAGATGGCGGCGGCCACGCCCACGATCGGCAGTTCACCCAGGCCCTTGGCCCCGAGTGGCCCGATGTGCGGGTCGACCTCCTCCAGGTAGAAAGGCTCCAGCACCGGGATGTCCGCATGCACCGCAATCAGATACTCGGACAGGTTCGCGTTCATGTGCCGTCCCAGCCTGAGGTCGCGGTCGGTGTGCTCCAGCAGCGCCATGCCCACCCCGCCGATCATGCCGCCGACCGCCTGACTGTGCGCGGTGCGCGGGTTCACCACGCGGCCCACGCCGTAGGCGGAGACCATCCGCCGGACGCGGATCTCGAAGACGTCCGGATCGACGCTCAGCTCGACGAAGTGAGCGCCGAAAGAGTGGATGGAGTGGGTGGGCGGTCCGGCGGCCGGCGAGCTTGTCACCCGGGCGTCGAGGGTCCGCTGGGCGCGCCTCAGCAGCGCCGCGAAGGTGTCGGAGCGGGCAGTGTCGCTCGTCACGAACACCCGGCCGGACCGGACGGTCAGCGCGGCCAGCGGCGTCCCGTACAGCGGTGAGTTCCGGTCGGCCACGGCCAGCTCGGCGAGCTGACGGCTCACCTGTCTCCCGGCCTCACGAACGGCGGGACTCAGGCTGGCGAACAACGCCGAGCCGCCCTGAGCGAACGAGTACGGCAGCTGCGAGTCGGCCAGCTCGACCTTGACCTGCCCGACGTCCACGCCCACCGCGTCGGCCGCCACCTGCGCCATGCTGGTGTACGTGCCGGGGCCGATGTCGGTGCCGGCGCTCTGCACGGTCACGGTCCCGTCGATGTTCATGACGACGCGGGCGCTCGCCGGGTTCCGGTTGCCGGGGTAGGTCGCCCCGGCCATGCCCATGCCGATCAGCAGGCCTCCGTCCGTCATGGACCGGGCCGCCGGGGTGCGCCTGGACCAGCCGAAGCGCTCGGCGCCCAGGCGCAGGGCCTGCGTGTACGACCGGACCGACCACGGCAGCCCGCTCTCGGGATCCACCGGCGGCTCGTTCTTCAGGCGCAGCTCGACCGGGTCGATGTCGAGCGCCACGGCGAGTTCATCCAGCGCGCTTTCCAGGGCGAACATGCCGGTCACCTCGCCAGGTCCGCGCATGTAGGTGGGCGTCGAGATGTTCATCGGCACCATCCGGTAGGTGGTGGACAGGTTAGGCACGTCGTACATCAGGCGGGTGGCGCCGAGGGTGTTCTCGGTGAACTCCTCGTAGGTGGAGGTCTGCGCCCAGGCCTCGTGCATCAGGGCGTTGATCCTGCCGCTGCGGTCAGCGCCGAGCCGCACGCGCATCCGGGTTTCCGGGCGGAAGCCGACCGTGCCGTACATCGCTTCCCGGCTCAGCGACAGCTTGACGGGCCTGCCGACCACCTTCGCGGCCATCGCGACCAGGTCGATGTGCGGCCAGGCGCGCAGGGCCGAGCCGAACCCGCCGCCCATGAACGGGGAGAGCACCCGCACGTTGGCGTACGGGACGCCGAACGCCAGCGCCGCGTGCCGCTGCACGTTCTGCACCCACTGACTCTTGTCGTAGAGCGTGAGTTTGTTGCCGTTCCAGACGGCGATGGTGGCGTGCGGTTCGAGCGGATTGTGGTGCTCGGCGGGCATGATGAACCGCTGGTCGATCCTGACGGCGGCGGCCTCGAAGGCGGCCTCCGGACGCCCACGCCGGTACGGAGCGGACGTTTTCCCCTCGGTCGGCTGGTGCGCCCCGGGCAGCGCACTGTCGAAGGTCGAGACGCCGCCCGTTCCCAGATAGGTCACCTGGACCTTCGCGGCCGCCGCTTCCGCCTGTTCCAGCGTGGTCGCCACCACCAGGGCCACGTACTGGCGGTCGAAACGGATCACGTCGCTGCGGAGCGGCCGGAACGGTTCGCCCACGCTGGGATCGGTGGCCGGCTTGTCTTTGCGCTGAAGGTACGGCAGTTTCGGCGCGTTGAGGTGCGTCAGGACCTTCAGGACGCCCGGCATCGCTTCAGCCTCGGCCGTATCGATGGTCCCGATCCGCCCGCTGGACACCGTGCTGAGAACCGGAACGGCATGCACCACTCCGCGAATCGGATACTCGGCCGCGAACCGCGCGCGCCCCGTGACCTTGGCGCGCCCCTCGATCCGGGCGATGGGACGACCGACGGCCGGGCCGGAAGAAGGCCCGGTCACGCCGTCACCCCGGCAAGCTGCCGCAGCGCCTTGACGAGGGTCCGCTGCGCCAGCGGGATCTTGAAGGCATTCTGACTCTGGGGTCTCGCGCCGGTCAGCGCGGCCCTCGCAGCGGCCGCGAAGGTCGCCTCGGAGACCGGCTGCCCGACGAGCGCAGCCTCGGCTTCGGGAGAACGCCAGGGCCTGGTCCCGATGCCGCCCAGGGCGACGCGCGCCGAGACGACCCGCCCCGCCTGAACGTTCATGCCGACAGCGGCCGAGGTGAGTGCGAACTCGTAGGACGCCCGGTCACGGACCTTCAGGTACAGCGAGCTCACGGCGTGAGGCGCGGCCGGCAGATCGACGGCCAGGATCAGCTCGCCGTGCTGCAGGACGGTCTCGACGTCCGGTGTGGTTCCGGGCGTCAGGTGGAACTCCACGAGGTTCACCGTACGGTCCCCTTTCGGTCCACGAATCCGGACCACCGCGTCGAGCGCCGACATCGCCACCGCCATGTCACCGGCATAGGTGGCGATGCAGGCGTCACTGGTTCCGAGCACGGCCTGCATGCGGTTCTCACCGCCGATGGCCGAGCAGCCTGATCCCGGCTCGCGTTTGTTGCAGGGCAGCGCCACATCGCGGAAGTACGGGCAGCGGGTGCGCTGCAGCAGGTTACCGCCGACGCTGGCCTTGTTCCGCAGCTGCGGCGAAGCACTCAGGAGCAGCGCCTGCGACAGGGCCGGAAAGCCGCTCAGCACCAGCGGATGCTGCGCCACCTCGCTCATGCGGGCCAGCGCACCGATCCGGATGCCGCCGCCCGGGAGCGCCGAGACACCCTTCAGCGGAAGGGCATTGATGTCGATCACCTGTGCCGGCGCCTCGACGTTGATGCGCATCAGGTCGACCAGGTTGGTGCCGCCCGCGATGAACTTCGCTTCCGGCTGCGCCGTCGCCATCATCACCGCGTCACCGGCCGTCTTCGTCCGGCTGAACTCAAACGCCCGCATGGTTCTCCTTCACGTCTTTGACGGCGGCCAGGATGCCGTTGTAGCAGCCGCAGCGGCAGAGGTTGCCGCTCATCCATTCCCTGATCTCCGCCTCCGATCCGGCGTGGCCTTCACGGATGCACGCCACGCCCGACATGATCTGCCCGGACGTGCAGTAACCGCACTGGAACCCGTCGTGCGCGATGAAGGCCGCCTGCATCGGGTGCAGCGCGTCTCCCTGCGACAGGCCCTCCACCGTGGTGACGGCCTGACCGTCATGCATCACCGCCAGCGTCAGACAGCTGTTGATGCGCACTCCATCGACGTGCACGGTGCAGGCCCCGCAGGCGCCCTGATTGCAGGTCTTCTTCGTGCCGGTCAGACCGAGATGCTCACGCAGGGTGTCGAGCAGACTGGTGCGCGGGTCGAGCTGCAGGGAGCGGGCCACGCCGTTCACCCTGAGGGTGACCGCGACGAGGGCGGGCGCCGTCTCGTCGCTCGCCTGAGCGGCAGCCGGGCGGGTGAGGAGCGTGGCCGCGCCCAGCGCCGCGCTCCCGGCCACGAAGGTGCGGCGCGAAGGGTCGACAGGACCAGAAGGGGCCGGTGTTCCGGTCACGGACGCCGGTTCCGGACGCACCGGCTGCTCCCACGTCGGGAGTCCGGCCTGTGAATACTGATCGGGTTCTTTTGGATTCATACAGCTCCTCCTTGAAGGTCAGAAACGCGCAGAGAGACACTCGCCCCCCGTGGGACAGGCCATGACGGCCAGCATGACGGCGAGCGGGTAGACCGTGCCGGAGACCTGGACCTGAGCTCCGGCATGGCGGAAGACCCCCTGATCGCCAGCGACGACCGGCACGGTCCGGACGAGGACGCGTCACGCTGAGCCGCACAGACCCGGCCAGGCCGTGTCACGACCATCCACGCCTGCTCGGGGATGCCAGGGTCGGTCCGGTGTGAGGCCGCGCTGACGCTTTCAGGTGCGACTGCGCGCCCGGCAGCTGTTCCAATCCGGCGCCGGGCGCCGGTCACGGCGGAAAGGCGTCCCGCGGCATCCTGGGTCTGACTCGTGGTCATCGGCTTCCCCTTCCCCTCAAGTGAACCGCACAGAGTCGAACGAATTTCGGCCAGTTGATTTGAAAGTACACAAAACACCGTGAGCGCTGATGAGCCGAAGGGGTGGCCTCCACTTATGGTTCGGCCGGACGGCCGTGAGACCGCAGGCCGCAGCGGAGCAGTTGGAGGGCTGGCGTGCCGCTCGTTCAGCGCGCGGTTCCCCTCTGCCAGCGGGTCCAGGTGCAGGGCCGAACACCGGCCACACACTGAGTTCTCGCCCCGAAACCCGTGCAGCCGGGAACGACAGGGACGGCTCCACACCACCCACGCGTCTGCCAGGAACGGTCGGATCAGGGCAAACCTTCAGATCTTCAGGTGAACCGCCGGAAGACAGATCACCTGCCCTGGAGGTAAGGTGAGCGCCTCGGCCAGGACGGAAACAGCACCCGGAAAGGACGGCAGGTGACCACCTGAACACCGTTTCGGCAGAACCACACGAAGGAGAACCTCATGGACATCAAACGCGCAGGCAGCCAATCCTCACAGCGGGGACCCGCCGACTGGTTCACTGGAACCGTCCGTATCGACCCGCTCTTTTCTGGCCCTGAGCCTGCCCGCGCGGCCGGAAACACCGTCACCTTCGAGCCGGGCGCGCGCACCGCCTGGCACACCCACCCGCTGGGTCAGACCCTGATCGTGCTGTCCGGTGCGGGCCGGGTGCAGCGCGAAGATGGTCCTGTTGAGGAGATCAGACCCGGTGACGTCGTGTGGTTCGCGCCCGGGGAGAAGCACTGGCACGGCGCCGCGCCGACCACGGCCATGACGCACATCGCCATTCAGGAATCCCTGGACGGCAGGGCGGTGGAGTGGCTGGAGCACGTGACCGACGAGCAGTACGGGACGACCGGGGGTTCATGACCTTCGGGCACATCGCAACGCCGATCACCTGGACCGGAGCGCCGTCCTGTTCGGTACGCCAGCATCTACGAATACACAGGACTCCATCAACGGTGTTACGTCTCTCGCATTTTATTTTTGAGTTATGAAGTGCATCTTCGCAACGAGCGTCCCGATATGAGGCGTGCCTCAGCATCAGCAGGAAGGCACGCAGCGCAGGCCAGAAGTCGAGATTCAGCGACTCTGATGACCGCGGCTGCTGCCATATCCTGCAGTCGTACGACTGTTATGGTGCAGTCTGCAAACATGCCGTCCACCACGGCCTTGCCTTCAAATCGTTCATACGAAATCAGCACCTGGAGATTGTCCAGGTGCTGTTCAATCTCCTCCTGACGGTGATAGGAGGGCCACTGCTAACGGCTGCACCAGTCAAGTCGCCCATACATCGAAGAACTTGTCAGGAGCCTTCGGGTGACATCGCTACAATTCAGGCATGAAATCATGGCTCGCCAGTGCACCGTTGACGTTCGTCCTGATGGCCTGTGGCTCGGATCGACCAGCTGTTCAACCATCGACGCCGCCGACCGTGACGCTGGCCCTCCCGGCAAGCACGCTCAGAGCAGGCGACAACTTCGCCCTGACCACCAGCGTGGACAGGACAAGCGCGTATCTCTACCTGTACTCGGTGGATCCGGCGGGTCAGATCCAGCAGCTGCTGCCCAATCGCACGGGTTCCGCGACCAAACCGCTGCCAGAGCAGCCTTTCCTGGTCGAGGCCGGACAGACCATTGCCTTTCCTTCGAAAGACGCTCGGTTCTCTGTCTTCGTTGAGGGCCCTCCGGGCACGTCCACGCTGGTGGCATTCGCCAGTGTCCAGCCGCTCAATCTGGACGCTCTGCGGACGTATCCTTCGACCAGCGATACCTTCGCTCAGATGAACATCGCCGGGTTCAATGCATTGAGTGAGGGTCTCAAGATGGCGGCCGACGCACTGCCTGGAAATCTTTATGCCCAGACAACCGCCGCGTTCACTGTTGTGAAGTAGGATTTCTGACCTCCTACGGTTCAAAGTTTCACGCGAAAAAGGGCGTCCTGAACGGCATTCAACGTATTCATCTCTAGAGTGAGTTCTGCGAGGTGCGCTTCAGCCAGCACCTTCTGTCGAACGTATCGCGCCAATGCTCTCCAGTCAGGCCAGGCAGGAGCGCCCGGATCCAGGCGCTCCAGAAACTCGAAGTGGTGGTGTCCCCCCCTGAAAACGGACGAAGCTGATGAGCGTCATTCGGATCTCCCCCGGTGGCGCACAAGGGAAGCCCTTGTGCGCTCCGGAAAGCGAGGATGACCTCTGAACGCAGGAACCTTTACCGAAGAGCAGATCGTTGCTCTCCTCCAGAACGCTCAGAAGGGCGAAAAAACCGTGGAGGAGCTCTGCCGCGACCTCGGATGCAGCACCGCGTCCTGCTCCACCTGGAAGAAGCGTTACGGCGACGCTGGCGTCGCCAAAGCCAGACGGCTGAGACAGCTGGAACGCGGAAACGACCGTCTCCTCAAAATAGTTGACCAGCAGCGTCTCGAGATTGCGTGCGCTCGCCAACTGGGCCATCCCACACCGCCTGTGCCCGGATCGACCTGTGGCGGGCAGGCGGCATACCGGACCTGCGGGTGGCCGTCAACGTCTCGCCCCTGCAGCTGGCGCAGCCGGGCTTCGCTGCGAGGGTCCAACAAGCCGTGGAGCGCGCTTCCCTGGACCCTGCGGCGTTGGAACTCAAACTGACGGAACGACGTCCAGCCTTCAGCTGGACCTGGTGGTCGAGGGAATCGAAACCGTCACACGATTGAACGCCGTCCGCGATCTTGGCTGTCAACGCGCACAGGGTTCCCTGCTGAGGCAACCCGCACCGTTCTGGTCACGGGAGGAGTTGAACACGCCACGTCAGATGCTTCAAACGAAATAAACGAAACGGGGCGAAGCGCGCGGTGGACTGTGAGGGCTCGCGATAGGAATGGGCGGGCATGAGGGGCGGTGAAACAGGGCGGCGGCCCTCCTCGGGGAACGCGGCATCCGAGCGACGCCGGATCACGTCCTGTTGCTGATCTGCTGGACGCTCCAGCCGTTCCCGTCCGGGTCCCAGAACGACAGGAAGCCGACGTGGTTCAGGTCGTCGTCGTCGGTGGCCATTCTCGGCGGGCCGCCCAGCACCTGAATGTCCCCGGTCTGCACGCCCCGGGCCTGCAGTTCCGCACGTGCGGCGCGCAGGTCACGGACCACCAGTTGCACGCCCTGGAGCGCGCCGGGCGGCATTCCGTTCGGGCGCGGGCCGAGCACGACGGAGCAGCCGGAACCTGGCGGCGTGAGCTGCACCAGCCGTCGCCCGCCTCCCATCTGCAGGTCGTGATCCACGTGAAACCCCAGCCCGCCTTCGTAGAACGCCTTCGCTCGGTCGATGTCCGTGACGGGCACCACGACGACCTCCAGCGTCCAGTTCACTGTTCGCCCGACAGGGTCCGGATGGCCTTCTCGATGCGGCGCGCCCGCGTCTCTGGGTTGGCGGTGCCTTCCACGGACAGCGTATGCTGCCGCTTCCCGCTGCGGGACAGCTTCCCGAACGCGCTCAGGGCGGCTGGATGGGCGTCCAGTGCCGCCTGCAGGTCGTCCGGCACGGTGACGTCACGCGGTTCGGTGTCGAGTTCCACGGTGACGTTCACCGTGTCGCCCGCGCTCAGGCCGGCGTTGCGCCGGTGTTCGGCGCTCACGGGAATCATGCAGCGCCCGCCCATCACGCCGACGGAGGTGCGGTACACGTAGGCGTTCAGGGTGACTGTCACGGCCGGTTTCCTGCCACCGCCCAGGGCGGTCACGATCTCCTCCGGCACCTCGATGCCGGTCGCGGTTTTGCCTTCCTGCTTCAGGGACGCGGTGAATGTCGGCATGCTCCTCCTTGCGGGGCCGTTTGAAGCCGCCCTCGGGCATGATAGACGTTGCGTCTGCAGGACCGAAGGGCGGGCCGCCCTCACAGCAGTTGCGAGGCGAGGGTGCCGACCACCAGGTTCAGCAGGCTCAGCGGTCTGGCGAGGCGGGCGTAGCGGGCGGGATGAGCGAGCAGCAGTTGCGGGAGCAGCAGCAGTCCGGTGACGGCGCCCCAGAGGACGTGACGGCTGCTCAGCGCGGTCGCCAGCAGGAGGGCCAGGTGACTGATCAGCAGTGGCCGGAGCATGACCTTCTCGAGCTGCCGCAGGACGCCCTGCCGGTCCGGGAACAGACTCAGGCGGGACGGGTGCTGCAGTTCGTCCTTCAGGGCGCGGCCGACCAGCGTGAACACCGGGATGTTCAGGACGTACAGGGCGATCAGGGTCCGGGCGTTCGGGGTCGTGAGTCCCAGGCGGGCTGAGACGAGCACCGTGAACAGCAGGCTCCCGGCGACCAGCAGCGGGCCACCCTCGCGCGCCGCCAGTTTCCACCACGGGAACGCGGTCCACGAGACGGGACTGCGTTCGTCCGACACCTGCGGCACGAGCAGCAGGTGCCGCATGACGCGCATCTGGCCGGTCAGGACGGCCGTGGAGATCAGCAGGGCCGCGAGGAGCGTCCACGGGTCGAGCCGGGCGGTCCAGTCGAGCAGTGCAGGGTCACGGACGAACGCCAGGCCAGCCAGGCCGAGCAGCGGGGAGCTGAAGTTGATGACGCGCTGCGCCTTCGACCGTTTCAGCACGGTCACGAGGACGTTCACGGCCAGGATCACGGCATTGAGGACGACGCCGTAGACGGTCACGCAGGTGAGGAGGGTCGTCAGGCCGAGCGAGGGGTGGACGATCAGCAGGACCGCTCCGAGCGGCACGACGAAGAGCAGCAGCGGAATGAATCCGACGGAGACCACACCGGTGATGCCGAGCAGCACGCTCAGGCTCGCCGGGACGGGCGCCAGGGCCAGCAGGGTGAACTTCTCCTCGCTGACGTCGAGGAAGTCACCGATCAGTTTCAGGGACAGGATGCCGCCCAGGAAGGCCACGGTCAGCAGGAACCCCCCGGCGGTGTCCAGGGCCGCTCCGCCCGGCGCGGGTGCACGGTGCAGGAGCGCGACCGAGAACACGAAGGCCAGGAAGAGGCTCCCCAGTACGACTGTTCCGGCGACGAGGCGACGCAGCGTCCGGTCGGGAATCAGGCCCCTGAGGGTGTGACGGACATCCCACGCCATGAACTGCAGCACGTCAGCGCTTCTGCCCGGCATGGCGTTCCTGTTCGGCGAAGAACCGCTCGAAGCCGTGATCGGCGAAGAACACTGCAGGGTCCGGCGGCGTGGAGATTCGGCCGTCCGTCAGCAGCAGCAGGTCCGTGACGTAGTCGTGCAGGACGTCGGGGGAATGCGAACTCATCAGCACGCAGCCTCCCTCCTGACGGTACGTGTCGAGCAGCTGCTTGAGGCTGCGGACGGACGTGTAGTCCAGGCCGTTGGTCGGTTCGTCCAGCAGCAGGAGTTGCGGGGTCGGCAGCAGCCCGGCGATGATGCTGGCCTTCTGCTTCATGCCTCTGGAGAGGTCCTGCACGTACTTCCGGCGGTGCTCCCAGAGATCGAGGCGCTTCATCAGGTCCTCGGCGCGGGCGCGGGCCTGCCGGGAAGGCACGCCCCACAGCAGCGCGAAGGCCGCCATGTTCTCCTCCAGGGACAGCCTGGGGTACAGCAGCGGCATGTCCGGCACGAACGCCACCACCGAGTCCTGCCGGGCGCGGTCCGCGGATCGCCCACCGATGTGCAGCTGGTCCGGGTCGGAGGGGTACAGGCCGGCGATCAGGCGGAACAGGGTGGTCTTTCCGGCGCCGTTCCGGCCGAGCAGACCGATCATCTGACCGGCACGCGCCTCGAAACTGCAGTCGGTCAGGACGGGATGCCCACCGAACTGGAACTGCAGGCCGCGGACGGACAGGACGGGCGTCACTTGCTGAACCGGGCGGGCCGCAGCGGCAGGAGCCGGGAGAGCTTGCCGTTCACGCGCCCCCGCACGGTGCTGAGGGCCTGACCGATCCGGGCGTACTCGGCGTCTGAGATCAGGATGAGTTCGCAGGCGATCATGATGCTCGAAAAGGTGACGAGCCCCATCATGAAGAGGATGCCCAGGTGCAGGCCGATGCCGAGCGCGATGGCGGGAAGCTTGAAGCGGGTGAAGATGATGAACGGAAACCCGACCTGATACCCGATCGTGGTGTAGCAGGCCAGCGCGGAAACGTACGCGTTCCTGAAGAGCGCCGCGAAGAGCGGCAGGGAGAACCACTGCAGCTGGGCGATCGTGTACATGGCGCTGCCCTGAATCCAGGCGTCCCCCATCAGCTTGCTCGTCCCGGCCGTGAAGTACACCACGATGACCTGCAGCACGATGGCGTAGACCGCCAGGTTGTGAAAGAACGTCCTGAGCGGCGTGGTCCTGCGGACGCTGGTGTTCAGGAACACCATGTAGAACAGCAGGATCTGCAGCAGGTTGTCCCCGCCGTCCCCGATGGTGGGATTCCGGGCGTTGAGCAGCATGAAGGTGCCGGCCGCCACGAAGGCGCAGAGACCACCGAGCCGGCCGAGCATCAGGCCCAGGGCAGCGAGGACGTGCATCCCGAGGATCACGTAGATGCCGCCCGGCTGGTCGAAGAGCCGCTCGACGGACGTGGCTGCCGCGCCGAAGAACGGCATGAGGTTGCCGTGAGCGGCGCCGTGCGCGCCCCAGAAGTACTCTGCGAACGGCAGTTCGGTGAAGGTCCGGTACAGCAGGAAGAACCCGGCGAAGAACTGGAGGATCCGGCTGCCGCGCAGGTTGAGGCGTTCGGTGGGCGTCGTGATCGCCTTCAGGGCGGTGAGGGGACCAGGATTCATCAGGCACCTCGGTAGATGAGCGGGGACGTGACCCGGGCGGTGTCGTGGATGCCCAGGTCGTAGTCCTGGACGGTGGAGTGGCCGGTGGCCCGTTCTCGCCAGGCGGGCGGCGTGACGACCCGGATGCGCAGCGCGATCCGGCTGACCTGCTCGAACGGCAGGTGGGCCTCACGCTGGCGGTTGATGCAGTACACCGAGGCTGCGTTCTGGACGGCCTTGAGGGCCTTCGTTTTCGCTTCGTCGCGTTTCTTCTTCGCGAGCGCGCAGGCGGCCTGGTCACCGTCGGTGCATTTCTTGGTGATTCCCACCAGGAAGAGCGGCACCTGAACGATGTCCCGCAGGGGATTTTCGATGGTCCGGCTGAACCGGTCGTACGCGGAGAGGCGGTTCTGCTGGTTGGCCTTCCAGACCGGGCTGAGCACGTCCACCCATTCGCCCGGTCGGGGCTTCGCCTGTGCAGGCAGGCACTGCACCAGCAGCAGGGTGTCCGTCCCGACGGGCGTGGGCGCGAACAGCGTCCAGACCTGATCGAAGTAGGGGCGCATGTATGCGCTGTTCACCTGCCCCAGCGTCGTCCCGTCCTTCAGGACGTTGCTCGGCATCACGTACAGCGCCGTCTGCACGAAGTGATTGACGAACACCGTCAGCGCGGCGATTTTGAGGATCAGCACCAGTGTCGCTTTCATTGCGGGTTCCTTTGATCTCGGCAGGGTGAGGGAGCAGTCAGGTGGGGAGGGAACACTCCCGCCGTCCCTCACCCGTGATCGGTCGTCGCGGCCCTCCTCACGCGCCTCACGGGGCGGCCGGGCAGGAGGGCGTGTCCACCCGGGGGGGACACGCCCTCCTGCCCGGCTCGGCCTTCAGGCACTTCGGGTGGTGCGCGGACGGGCGCGGCCGACCCGCGAGAGGTCAGCTGCTCCCGTGAGGCTCAGTAGCTCTCTTCCGGCGCCTCCGGGGACCGGCCGAACGCCTGACTCCAGCCGTAGGTGGCGGCCCCCCAGAGGGCTCCACCCACACCACCCGCGGCCGCACCGACCGTCGCGGCCGGCGTGCCGACCAGCGCGGTGTAGGTGCCGCCGGCCAGTGCGCCCCCCAGGGCGTTCCCGCCCACCGCGTTGCCGAAGTCACGCCAGGTCCAGCTGGCCGCGAGATCCGAGCCGAGTGGCGTGGAGGTGGTCGAGACCGTGTTGTTCACGGCCACCGCCCCCGTGTTGTTGGCCAGTCCGACCGCGGCGATGCTGACCGCCAGGAAAAACGCGACCCCACCCTTGTTCTTCTTGTTCATCTTCCAGCTCCTTTCTTCCGTAACGTGGCGATGACCGCCACGGTGAGAAGCATTCCTATGAAAAACACGTTCCTGTAGTGCTGGTTGCCGAAGACGGCCCCCAGACTGAGCATGAGCAGCAGCATGATGAAGACGCTTCGCCATCTGGAGGACATGAAGCGTTCACGGTCCGGTTCCGGCGAGTGGTCAGGGTGGGTGGAGGTCGGCATGGCGTTCTCCTGTATGGCCGGAAGACCGGCAAGGTGAGAGGATAGAAAAGCAGTCGGGACAGTCACGCCGCACGGTGTTCAGGTGAGGCGCGCGGCGGGTGGACGGGGGTGTAGATTGGCGGGGACCGCACCGGGAGGCGTCCGGGGACCCGGCACTTCGCTGCGTGTCAGGAGGTTCGCATGACTGTTCAGCCGCGCTGCCCCAACGATCAGACGGAGATGCTGCCCGCGAAGTTGCGTCAGGTGAAACTCACCCTACAGTTGCAGACGGCCGGGTACTTCACGGGCGGCGGGCATGAACTTCAGCTGTTCACGTGTCCCGTGTGCGGGCTGACGCAGGGCTACGCCCGACCGCCCCTCACGCCGGAACCGCGCTGAGTTCGGCCCGGACGGTCCGCGAACCTCAGCTCGACGGCAGGGGCGGTAAGACAGGCAGCGGCGGCTGGTGGCAGTCGTCCGGGTCGGGGGTGGGGTTCGGTCGCGGAATGGGCAGGGGAATCCACCGGTCCGGGTTCACCTGCGTGTCCGGGTGGGCGGACACCATCCCGCCGGCGCTCCCCAGCAACGCGACCAGCAGTACTGTCCGGCGCAGTGTTCCGTACTTCATGTCTTCCCCCTGAGACGCAGCGCACGGCTGCCTGGCACCCGAAGTGGAGTTTGAGCGGCCGTGCGGCTGCTCCCGGATGCCTGAACACCACCTTGAAGAACGCACTGGAAAAAGAGCGTGAAACCTTACGGTTCAGGGACGCCACGAACAGCACCGGCCTCCCTTTTCGGGCAGGACAGCGCCCTGCAGGACGCTTGCCTGCTCCCACCTCCTCCAAACCGTATGTACTTGCACTCGCTTCGCTCGGCTGAACTCCAGGTTCAGCTCAACACCGGATCAGTGCATGAGCTGCTGGAGGGCGGCAGCCGGTGCGACGCCGTATTCCTCCTGAATCAGGCGCGCGTACCGCTGGAAGAGGTGCTGCGCGACTTCGCGCTCCCCGCCGTTCAGGTGATGCCGGATCAGGCCGTGGTACGCGGCCTCGTTCAGGCGATCGATCCGCAGAACCTGCCGGAATGCTTCGGCGGCCGACCCGTCGAGCGTACGGTCGGTACGTGCGGCGAAGGTCAGGCTGGCACGGATGAGCTGCTCGCGGTACTCGGCACGCCAGTCGTGCGCCCAGGGACTGTCGAGGGTCGGCAGGAAATCACCCTCGTACGCCGCCCAGGCCACCTGGAGGGAAGACAGGTCCAGCTGAGCGGCCGCGCGGGTTACCCGGTCGAAGTCGCGCTGCAGGGCGTAGCTTTCCGCCAGGGCGTAATGGCCACCCTGATACGTGACGGGATTTGTCACGGTCGGGTCGGCCTCAGCGAGCGCGAGGCGCAGGCGGCGCACGGCAACCCGGAAGTAGTCCATGTGCCGGGCATCCGACGAGCCGTTCCAGAGGGCATCCACGATTTCCTCGCGCCTGCTGGGGCCGTGCACGATCAGGTACGCGCACAGCTCGGCCGCCTTCGCGAAGGGGAAATGAACGACGACGCCGTTCACGCGGACCTCCAGGCGCCGGAACGTCACCACGTTCACCGGAACCTCGGTGGCCGCCGCCGTCCGGGCAGGTGCGGCCGTGTTCCCGGCGGGTTCCAGGGCGGCGAGCTGTGTGGCCGTCAGCGCCTCCAGCCAAGCGATCGCAGGCGGCGGCGGGCACCGGACTTCGCCATGCTCCCCGGCCGCGCGGAGCAGGTGCAGGGCCCGCCAGCGGTACACCGAGGCGATGTCGGTTTCTGCCGCTGCCCTGAGGGCACGGGCGGCCCCGTCGGGATCACGGTGCCACAGGGCCTCCACACCCTGGAGGTAGAGCAGCAGCGTCTCGTCTTCCGGGTGTCCGGTCCGGGTGATCTGCCGGACGTGCGCGGCTGCCTCGTCCGGCCGACCATTCAGGAAGCACAGGTCTGCCAGCCTTCCCGTCGTCTGGTTCCAGCCGAGATCGAACTGCGTCTCGCTTGCCACCTGCCGTGCCTGACCGTACAGCCTGTCCGCTCCATTGAGATCGCCCGCGATCAGGGCCGCGTCACCCTGGGCACGCAGCAGTTCCGACGCGGCCGCCCCCCATTCCTCGGCCTGCACCAGACCCGGCTGCTGCAGCCACTGCCCCGCTGCCGGAACCTGCGCTCGTCCGGTCAGCACGTAGGCGTCCAGCAGGCCCGGCAGGATGACCGTACGCACGGCGTCCTGCGGGCCGTTCCGCTGCAGCAGCGCGGTCAGCCGGTCCGTGACGCCGGTCCTGGCATCCCGAGCCTCGAGTGGCAGGACAAGCAGGTTCAGGTACAGCCGGTACGTTTCTTGCCAGGGGTCGCTGGACGGCAGGGAAGCCAGGTGAGCCTCGTAGAACCGTTCCGCTTCGGCGCGCCGACCGACGGAGACGAGCGAGAAGACCTGCAGTCCGGCCAGGTACGCCTCCTCCTCGGCGCCACGCACGAAGGTGCGGGCCGAGTGCAGGTGTGCCAGCGACGCGGCGTACTCGCCGAGCCGCCCGCACAGCAGGGCCAGACCGCACTCGCGGTGGAATCCGACCTCGTCCGGAAGGCTGAAGAGCATCGCCCGGGCCTCGTCGGCGCGTCCCACCTCGATCAGGGCGTAGGCGCACTGACTGCGCAGTGGGGGCTGCAGGACCGGGAAGGCGAGCAGGACGCTGAGCACCGACCGGTACTCGGCACGTGCCCACGGACCGGCAAGCCACGTCCCGGCGAGCGATTCCGCTTCATCCAGGTTGCCGGCATCTACCAGCGTCCTCACGGCGTGGAGCGGCTGGCCGGTGGCCTGGTAGGCGGCCGCGACCGCCTGATACCGGTGCCGGGCACGCTGCGGGTCCTGTTCCAGTTGGGCGCGCAGCCAGTGCAGCAGGTGGCGGTGCGGCACGAACACGCCCTCCCCGAGCGGCGTCAGCGGCAGCCCGCAGCGCTGAAGTTGCTCCAGCCAGTCGCCGTGCAGGGCCATGCCGCTGGCGCGCATGAACCCGTCACTCCAGACGTGACATGGTGCGAGGTCCGGCAGGATGGCCCGGATCGCGGGCGGCAGATCCGCGACGATCTCGGCGATCAGCTGTGCGGGGCCCAGCAGGGACGGCCGGTCCCTGCGCTGCAGGGCCACGGCGATCGGCCAGCCGCCGCAGGTCTCGACGAGGGCCGCGGCCTCGGCGGGCGTACCATCGGTCAAAGCCTGCACCTCATCGGCCGTGAACGCGAGGCGCTGCTGGGCGACGACCGTGGCCTGACCGCTGGCGACCAGTCGTGCGAGCGGCATCGCCATGGACGGGTAACCGCTGATGAACACCTGATGTCCTTCGCGCAGATGCTCGATCAGGCGGACGATCCAGCGCCCGCCGTCCTCGCTGAGACGGCCCGCCTGATCGAGCACGATCAGCACGTGTTCCTCCGTCGCGTTCAGGTGCCCGGCCAGCACGCGCGCGTCGAGCGCGGGATCTTCCGGCCTGTGCGTGCCGCCCAGCACGTGGTCGAGCGCTTCCGAGGCGCGGCACAGGGCGCCGACGAGGAGCGTCGTGACGTGATGGACGTCGGTGGCCTCCTCGTCGAGCCGGATCCACGCCACCGGTCGGTCCGTCTCGCGGGCGTACTGTGCCAGCACGGTCGTCTTGCCGTACCCGGACGGGGCGAGCAGTGCCACGAGCGGGTAGTCGCGGAGTTCCGCGAGGTGCTCCAGAACAGAGGTGCGGCGGACTTCCGAGCGGAGCGGGCGTGGGATGGCGGTATTCGTCAGCATGTCGTCCCTTCAGCCCGCACCTGGAGGTCCCGAAAGGTGGGTCGGCGTGTCTTCCCTTCGTGTCCTGGCCCGGGTCGCTGCATGGCTGTCTTTAAAAATAGCAGTGAAAAATTCATTTTTCTGTCACACTTTGAATTTCCCGCTGGAGGCGGACGGAATCGGGGCCACCTACCGGCGGCCGCCCGGGCCACCCGTTGACCCGCGTGGCACATCCCACCTTGCCCGCGCGCCCGGCAGGCCGGACGTGGAGCCGGACCCTGTTTCCCCGTCTGTTCCCGGCGCACCGTTCACCCTGAAGTGCCCAGGAAGCGCACGGCCAGCGCAACGCACGCCCACGCGGCCAGGACCGTGCCGTTCCCCCGCGGCGAAGGAGCACCGAATGAACGAACCGCATCCGCACCCGGCCCCCAGACACGCCCCCTCCCCGACCTCCCTCCCCTCCGGTCCGGTCACCTGCCCGGACCGGAGGGGAGCGGTATCCGTGAACCCGCGCCGTCTGGCCGGGCGACTCGCTGTGATCACCGGGACATGCGCCGCCGCGATCGCCGCGTGGAGCGGCACTGGGGCCGCGATGGAGGTGCAGCATCTCCCAACGGCGAGGGCCGCACAGCTCGTCCGGACCGGAGTGCAGACGAGTTTCACCGACGCGACCGTGCAGCGGATCGTCGTGGCAGCCTTCAACGGCACGACCTGGGTGGTCGAGGTCGGTGGGCCACTGCCGCGGCCCTCGGCCCCGGCGTTCGATTCCGAGGCCTTCGACCGCTGACAGAGACGCTGACCGGCGGCCCCGGACCGGAAGACCCGGACGGGGCCGCCGCCTCGTCCCGCACCGTTTCCCTGGTTGTTCACTCGGCCTGGAGCACAGTGGTGTCCAGCAGGCCGTCCCGCACCCTGAGTCGGCCAACGACTCCACGTCCACCCGGCCCGACCGGCCGGACCGCCAGCGCCCGAGGAGGACTTCATGATTCACTGCCCGAACGACCACACCGTCATGCTGCCCGCCACACTGCGGCAGCTGCGGCTGGTGGTCCAGCTGCAGGCCGACGCCGGATTCTTCAGCGCTTCCGGGAGCGACCTGAAGGTGTACACCTGCCCACGCTGCGGGCTGACGCACCTGTATGCGGAACCGCCGCTGGGTCAGGCGACGGACATGTCAGTGACTGCCACGCGAACCGCTTGAGCCGACCCGCGCGCGGCAGGATATGCCGCGCTCGTGGTCGGTTCGGGCCCCACCGGACTGGCCGCCGTAAGGCTGGCGCACAAAGGACTTCAGGTTGCTGTCTAGGCGTATGCAGCGACGTCCACCCGATGGCGGCGGCCAGTCCGTTTCTCCGGACGCTGCCGCTCGAATGGCACGGCCTGACCGGGGTGCAGCTGACCGTTCACCTTGCGCATGCCCTGGGGGACGACAGCGTCCTGCTGTACCGGGACCACGGACGAACCAGCGCAACACCCTGCCGGGACGGGCCACGCTACCGTGCCCTGACGGCTCCGCTCCTGGAGCGGTTCGATCTGGCGGCCCACCCGGTGAACTGGCCGTTCCGGCGCGGTGGTGCGCAGGCCCTCGCAGACACGGCGCGCGCGCTTCCGTTCATTCGGAGGTGAGGTGTTCACCGGGCGGCCGGCCGGGCCTGCGGACGGCGCCACCCGGCCTCTGACGACGCTTCAGCGGCACCCGGTGCAGTGCTCGCGCAGCCACGCCACGATGTCGGCGACGACCTCCGGACGGATGGGCGCCAACGTGTCCGACTCCGGAGCGTCGGCCAGGCCGAGGGCGTGACCGAGTGCCGGGTAGGACCGCCAGTCGCTGCCGGACGCCCTGGCGTACCGTTCGCTCGCCGCCGGATCGACGTGCGCGTCCCGCCCGCCCTGAACCACCAGGGTGGGCCTTGACGGTGGAGGCAGCTGCGTCAGGGCCGGGAGACTGAGACCGCTCGCGTACACACCGAGGACCTCCGGCACATCGAGAAACAGACGACGCGCGCGTCCTGCCAGGACACCGGGGAAAACGCGGTCCTGCGGCAGGCCGAGTTCGGTGCGGAAGCGCAGCGGGGCGTCATCGGCGAGCAGGAGACCGGCGTCGGTGCGGAGCACGTTCCCTCCCCCGGGCGTCAGGAACGCGCCTGCCACAGCCTGCACGGACAGCTGTCCGTCCGTGTCGGCGAGCCGCGTCAGGGCGGGGAGGGTGACACGCTCGAACTGCGTCCACAGCACCTGCGCCCAGGGTTGCGTGACGGGGGCCAGCAGCACCGTGCTCCAGACCTCCCGGTGGCGCAGCGCCAGATGCTGCGCCACGATGCTCCCCTCGCTCCACCCGAGCACGCTCACCCGGTCAGGGTCGACCTCCGGCTGCTGCTGCGTCCAGCGGAGCACCGTCCCGGCGTCCTGCACGCTCTCTTCTTCGGTGACGGACGCGCTCCCGGGCGCGGTGTCCTCCCCCGGCCCGGTCACGTAACGCTTGTTGAACCGCACCACCACGAAGCCCGCCGCGGTCAGCCCGTCACTCAGCACGCGCAGGTCCTGCGACTCGAGCTGACCGTCAACGTCGAACACCGAACCGTCCAGGTCTGTCGGACCGGACCCCTGCAGCAGGATCACGGCAGGCCGACCTGCAGCGCCTGCCGGGGCGCTGAGCACGCCGCTCGCCTGAAACGACGCGAACCACACACGGAATTCCCGCGCCGAGGACGCGGCCTGCGGCGCCGAGGGGTCTGCAAGGACGGACGTGCAGCACAGCAGGCCGAACACCAGGACCGCGAGACGCGCCAGCGGACACCACGAAGCGCGCAAGACCATGGCGCGCCCATCCTGGTGGTTCAGGTCGAGCGGGACACCCGGACTGAAGGGCCGTACGGCAGCGTCAGATGAGATGGAACACCTCCCGCACGCCGAAGAAGCACAGCACGGTCCACAGTGCCAGCATGCCGACGTAGCTCCAGAAGGTGTAGCGCTGCGCGCGCACCAGGCTGGCCTCGAACCCCCGCGTCAACGCCTGACCCACCCGCAGCGCGGCCACCAGGGACGCCAGCGTGACCAGCACCTGCGCGGCCCGGCCCGACAAGAAATCATGCGCCAGGATCAGCAGGACCGACAGCACGATGAGCGGCAGGGGACTGAACTCGCGGAAGGCCAGCAGCGGCAACAGGCGCACGTCCCCGCTCCCGGGAAGCCAGTGCCCGATCAGGGAGGGACGGAACGCGCCGCCCAGGAACGGCAGATCACCGAACCTCGGGTAGGCGGGCTGCAGGTACGGGACGTTCCCGCAGAGCGCCTCGCCGCCCCACACGAGCGGGCGGCCCTCGAACCGCACGGTCCTCCACCTGTTCCGGTGCGGACGTCGTGCCGCTGCGGGCAGAAGGTCGCCCGCGTTCCAGTCCTGGGCAGGGAGGTCCACGTCGGTGCTGAACGCGAAACGGATGGGCTTCAGGTGCCCGAACACCACGCCCGGGTCGGGGCTGCCCGGCGTGGCCCGGTGCGTCAGGGCCTCGCCGATGCTGACATCCACCGGCACCCATCCGGCCCCGTCCAGCCAGAATTCAGCCCAGACGTGCGGCGACATCTGCGCCACCGAGGTGAAGGTCCCCATGACCACCCTGGCCGGGATGCCGCACGCCCGGCAGTACGCCACGAACAGCAGCGAGAACTGGCCGCAGTCGCCGCGCCACGTCTGCTGCATGCGGCCCGCACCCCGGTCCTTCACCGGGTACAGGTACTGTCCACGGGTCCTGAGGTCGTCGAAGAACCGGCGGGCGATGCCCAGTACCTCCATCTCCTCGCCGCGCAGGGCGTGCGCGGCTGCGACGATGTCCGGGCCGAGCGGCACCTGCACCGATGAGCGCAGATACCTGGCACGTTCCTCGTCGCTCAGGACGCCGGACTCCGGACACCCGTAGGCACCGGCGACGTCCAGCGTCACCTCGAGGGGCGTGTAGCTCCATGTGATCAGGAGACGCTGCAGGGGCCGCAGGGCGTACACGCCGACCCGGTTGCCGCCGAGTTCCAGCCTGCTGACCGGGGGCACGTTGCACGAGAGCACGCCCACGTCCCGCTGGGTGTTCCCGCACGGCGGATCGGCGAGGTACAGCGACACCGGACGCGGAGAACTGTTCCAGTACACGTACGTCAGGGTGGCCCGCGGGCCGGGCGTATGGATCAGTCGCATGCCTGCTCCTGCACGTCCGCTCCGGGCAGGCCGAGTGCGGGCCTGCGCAGGCTGGTGACCCACCGCCGGAACGCCAGGTACTCCCGGTCGGAGAGGATCAGGAACTCGGCGGTGATGAGTACCAGCGAGAACCACGCCAGGCCCATGCAGTACGCGATCCCGAGGTGAAACGCCACCGCGCCCGCCACGACCAGCCACTTGATCCTGGGATGCCAGATCAGGAAGGGATACGCCGCCTGGAACAGCATCGCCGAGTACGTCAGGAATGCGATCAGGTACGCGTTGCTCGAGAGGTAGTGCCCCAGGGCCGTGAGGTTGAACTCGTTGACGTTCAGCACGTAGTACAGCGCCGTCCCGTTCTGCCACATGTGGCCCTGCATCTTGTAGAACGCCGAAGTGAAATACAGCAGGCAGAGCTGAACGATCATGGCCGCCAGAGCGTAGTTGTGAATCAGGGACAGGAACGGACGGTCACGGGCCGGCCGGTCGGCGTGCAGGAGACGGTCGATCGAGAGGTATTCGCCGCAGCGGGTGAACATCAGGAAGAATGCCAGGATGTACAGCAGGTTGTCGCCACCGTCGAGCAGCAGCGGGTTGCGGGCGTACAGGGACCACGTGAACACGTAGAAGAGCACGGCGTTCAGGCGGGACTTCCAGCCGACCATCAGCAGGAAACTCACGAGCATGCCCGCCACGTACACCAGCAGCTGGTAGGTGGGCGCGTCCGAGAAGGCATACAGCGAGAAGCTGCGCTGCGCCCGCAGCACCGAGAGGAACAGGGAGGTGGGGTATGCCCCGTCACTGCCCCACAGAAACGCCCGCTGCGCGAAGTGCATCACGTAGATGGCCAGGACGACGGCACTCAGCCCGACGCGCAGGAGCGCCACACCGTACAGGCGGTGAGGGACCGAGAGCGCCGCCTGGGCGGCATGCAGGGCGCGCCGTGGCCCGGTCGACGCCATGCCGTCGGCGCCGTTCACTTTGTCCTCCCGGGGAGGACCGCGCGGTCCACCTGAACGCAGCAGAACCCCTTAACGTCCGGCGCGGGCTGCCATTCCACCGCGAAGAACGACGCGGTGTGTTTGGCCGTGGGGTCGTTGCGGCGGGTGAAGCGCGGGTAGGTGTCGTCCACGATGCCGACCTGAACCCGGCTGAACCTGTAGTCCGGGTGGGCGGCCTTCAGGACGGCCATGCCGGTCCGGTTCATGACCTGCGCGTCGAGCGGATCCACGGACGCGGGGACCACGGAGCGGATATACGTCACGCCGTTCCGTTTGAAGGTGGCGTCCTGCTTGCCGGACAGCTGGTTCTTGAAGTCAACCACCGTGTTCGACAGCATCAGGCTGATCATGCCGAGCGGCGTGAAGCGGTTGCGCCCCACGGCCGTGAACAGCGGGTCACTGACGTTCACCCAGCCGGTCTGCATCTTCGTTCCATCGGGCGAGAGGTACTCGCCGCGGGTCACCATGGAGAGGCTGTGATCAAGGGGCGTGGGCGCGAAGAAGCTCCAGTTCTGAGCGAAGTACGGACTGACGTACCGGTCGAGCAACGGCTGAAGGTCGAGCTTGACAGGCGTCATGGGGAAGTTGGAAATCTGGATGAGAGCGGAGTGGACGAGCAGGGCCAGACTGAGCAGGACCGTGAGCAGCCAGAAGGCCGCCCGGTGGAGTCTGGAAGACGGACCGAAAGGAACGTGAGCGCTGTGCATGGGGTTCTCCAGCGTGGGGAGCAGGCTTCGCTCCCCACATGCGAATCAGTCGAACGCTGCCCTGGCCTCAGCGGCCCGGTTCCGGACGCGGTGCACGCCGCCCGAGGACGAGCTGCTGCTGCTGAGGTCCAGCGCCGTCAGCCACACCACGTCCCGGGTCACCTGCACCACCTTGATCACGGCAGCGGCCTTCGCGGTGACGTTCACGGCCTTCTCGACACTGTGCCAGTCGTACTCGGCGCTGGGGCCTCCCTCGATCTGCGTTGGCGCTCCCAGCTGCAGGGACGCGCCGGAAGCGGCGGCACGGCCAAGCCCGACAAGTGCGGAGGCCGAAGCCATGACGATCACGGCCAGACGTTTCGGTTGATTCATGTCACTCCTTGACGCCCCGCCGGAGCCGAACGGGTCCGGCGAGGACGAGACGTTTACCTGCTGAACGAACGGCGTGATCCCGCCGCAGACGTGGACCGCGCCGTGCGGCCCGGACAGTTCACCGGTCGAATCCGGCGAGCGCGTCCCGTTTGGCTTTGAGTGCCGCCCCACCGGACGAAGAGGACGACGAACTCGTGATGGTGGCGGCGATGTCGGCCGTGTAGGGCGTGGCGCGAGAGGTGACCTGCACGACCTTGACCACGAAGGTGGCCGCCGCGACCGCGTCCGCAGCCTTTTTGGTGGCGTTGACGACGTTCTCGGCCGTGTACCAGTTGTACTCGGGCGTCACGATGCCCTGCTCCGGCATGGACGGGATGACCGTCACGGTCAGCGGTGCGGCACTCGCGGCCGGCAGCGCAATGAAAGCGAGTGCGGCACTGCCGGCCAGCACCATCAGGGTCAGCTTGTTTCTGTTCATCTGGATTCCTCCTGAAAAGGGACGACTTGGGAACGTGGACCCGGCAGGTCCGGACTTCCGACGTGGGCGAACGAATGAATGACCTCAGCTCACGAACACACCCTCCTTGACGCCTCAAGGAAACTGCCGCGCCAGGGAAAGGGGCGGGAAACTCCGTGCTTGAGGATGGGCGTCACCCGGTCGCACGACCCGGGGGGCAGCGCACCTGACACGGTGTTGAGCTGAACTTCTGGTGTTCAGCCGAGCGATAAGGGCACCAACAAGTACGGTGTCGAGGAGGTGAAAGCGGGCAGGCGTCCTGCAGGGCGCTGTTTTGCCCAGGAGGGGACGCCTTTGCTGTTCCCGGCATCCCTGCCCTGGAATCGGATCAGACCCGTACGACACCCCGCGAAGGGAGCGGTCTCCGTCACTCTCCCGGTGACCGGACGGTATGGACGCCGAGCAGCGTGCCTGTGTTTTCACACGGTGTTCCCTGCCGCCCGGGTACGTTGAGGTCTGGCACACCGATCACGCACGCGTGACCCCTCACCCTGTCGGCGGCGCAGGCTCAGAGCGAACCTGCACGCACACCGCTCCGAAAGACTGCCCATGAAGTTGGAGGCCCCGCGATGACCCAGAAACCCACAACAGACGAGCACCACGAACCCGCCACATCCCACGCCTCGGCCTCGGAGCGGCCTGCGCCCAGACCGCGCTGGCCCGACCGGCTGCTGCGCCTCCTGTCGTTCGCGTTCTGGGCGGCCCTGATCGGCTCGTTCTTCGACTCCTGAAGCGGTCACCTGCGACCCGTCAGCTCGCGCACCTGCCCCCCCCCCGGAGTGGCGCTTCACCGACCGCGTTCAGCTGACCGTCACCGGGCATTGACGATCGGGAGGGGTGGGATGGCCAGCCGCGTCTGTTTATAACGAAACGCCTGACAGGACGCCTGATCGCTTCCGTCTCCTCCAGACCGTACTGTTTGGTGTTCGCGGCCAGGCGGCGGCTTCGCGTTCCGCTCGGCCGAACTCCAAAGGTTCAGCCCGACACCGTATGACCTCCGGTATTCCGCTGCCGGGACTTGCGCAGCACCTCATTCTGTATTAGGCTAACCATGATCGTCTGATTCGTTACATTCAGGTGGGACCGTTTCCCGCCAGGAGGATTCCCATGTTCACCCTGCACCCCTACCTCGGCTTCAACGGCCAGGCCAGAGAGGCCCTGGAATTCTACCGCTCCTGCCTGGGAGGCACCCTCGACCTCATGCCGGTCGCGGACTCCCCCGTCGCCGCGCAGATCCCCGCCCACATGCAGGACTACATTCTGCACGGCAGCCTCACCATCGGCCCGCTCACCCTGAGCGCCTCGGACATGACCGAGGACGTGGGCCGCACCCACAGCGTCACCCTGGCCCTCACCAGCCACGACCCCGCACAGGCCCGGCAGGTCTTCGACGCACTCGCGCAGGGCGGCACCGTCACCCACCCGCTCAGCCCATCCTTCTGGAACGGCACGTTCGGTCAGCTCACCGACCGCTACGGACACCACTGGATGATGAATGTCCTCCCCCAGCCGCAGTGAGACGCGCCCACCGGCATCCCTGAGGTCCAGGATGCATGCCCTGACCGCTCGTCACCACGTCACGCTCTGCTGCCGCTCCGAAACCGCCACCCGGATCAGGAAGGACAGGACGCGTCTCCGCCTGCACCCACGCTGCGTTCCTTACGCCGGAACCTTACCGAACGGACGGCCAGCAGGACCGCCACGGTGACCGAGTGAAGCTGCTCCTCACGTCCGGCGGCGTCACGAACGCGGCCATCCATGCGGCCCTCGTCGACATGCTCGGCAGGCCGCTGCAGTCCTGCCGCGCCCTGTGCATCCCCACCGCGCAGCACGGCCACCCCTGGTGTACACCCGAAACCGCTTGGCGCTTCGTCGCCGGGCGCAGTCCGGCCCGTATGGTCGACCTGGGATGGCAGTCGGTGGGGCTGCTGGAACTCCTCGCCCTGCCGGAACTCCCCCCTGAACGCTGGGGGCCGTGGGTGCAGGCTGCCGACGTCCTGCTCGTGGACGGCGGCGACGCCACCTTCCTCGCCCACTGGCTCCGCGTCTCCGGTCTGGCCGCGCAGTTCCCGACCCTGCAGGACACCGTGTGGGTGGGCGTGAGTGCCGGGAGCATGGTCCTGACGCCCCGCGTCGGCCCGGAGTTCGTGTCGTGGTCCGGCGCGAACGGGGACGACCGGACCCTGGGTCTCGTGGATTTCTCGGTCTTCCCTCACCTCGACCACCCGGACTTCCCCTCGAACCGGATGGTGAACGCGGAGAAGTGGGCGGCCGGCATCGGCGGGCCCGCGTACGCCATCGACGATCAGACCGCCCTGCGCGTGGTGGACGGCGAGGTGGACGTCGTCTCCCAGGGGCAGTGGCGGGCGTTCCGGTAAGCGGGCCTCCACCAGGTCGTCCCGACCCTGCATGGACGACCGCAGCAGGGACAGACATGACCATTCCCCGTGATCCGGCGTTGCCCGATTCCAGGGATGTCAGCACCGTTCCCGACATGCCTGGAATCGCCTCAACACCGGATCACTTCGTGACGGTACGAACGGCGCGCCGGACCTGCTCGATGAGACGGGCGTCGATGCTGCCCGCCTCGGCCGTCAGCGCGACGATCCTGAGGTCCGCGTCCCCGGCCGTCAGCACGTCGCAGTCGACGTGCACGTGACCGACAACCGGGTGCTCGACGACCTTGCGGTCCTCGCTGTGCTCACCGACGGCCCCGGAGCGCCACATCCGGGCAAAATCAGGGTTTCCGCCGAGCAGGCGCTGCAGCAGGCCGCTCAGGCGAGCGTCGCCAGGGTAGCGGGCACTGGCCCGCCGCAGGTCCGCGACGAGGCCACGCTTCGAAGCGTTCAGGTCGGCGACCTGAACGGGCCACGCCTCCACCCGCGCGGGAAACCCGGGGACGGGGAACCGTGACGTCGCGAAGTTCCTTTCCTCCGGCGCGACTTCGGCCGGGTCGCCGATCAGGGCAGCCCAGCTGTCGTTCCACCACACCTGCTGCCAGTCGGCCGCGAACACCGAGACCGGCACGTCGCCAAGGCGCGTCAGCAGGCGCTGCACGCCGGGCGTGATGCGGTCGCTCACGGGCCGGTCACCTGGGGGCCGCAGGCCCGTGAGGCGGTACAGGTGATCGCGTTCGGCCGCGCTGAGCTGCAGGGCACCGGCAAGCGCGGCCACCGCCTGACCGGACGGCGCGGTCGCGCGGCCCTGCTCCAGCCGGGTCACGTAATCCACCGAGAGTCCGGCCCGTTCGGCGAGGTCCTCGCGGCGAAGCCCGGCCGTCCGGCGGGCCGCCCTGAACGGCAGGCCCACCTGATCGGGCGTCAGCCGTTCCCGCCACACGCGCAGCGTCGCCGCGAGACTCGTCTGATCCGTCATGCCGGTCATGCTAGAGCCTGCAGCGGGCGCGCGTGAAGGTAGGACTCACGGTCCTACGGTCAGGCCCTCCCTGGGCAGCCGGGGAGGACCGGAGCACACTGACCGCATGACGATCACCTTCATCACCGGAGCGAACAAGGGCCTGGGCTTCGAAACGGCCCGCCGACTGAAAGACCTGGGACACACCGTCCTGCTGGGCGCACGAGACGCCGCGCGCGGCCAGGCGGCCGCCGAGACGCTGGGCGTGCGGTTCGTGCAGATCGACGTCGCGGACGACGCTTCCGTGACGCGCGCCGCGCAGGACGTCGCGGCGCACGAGGGACACGTCGACGTGCTCGTCAACAACGCCGGCATCATCGGCCCGCACGTTCCTGCCGATCAGCTGACCGGCGCGCAGGCGATGGAGGTCTTCGGAACGAACGTGGCCGGGATCGTCCGCGTGACAGGCGCGTTCCTGCCGCTCCTCCGCAGGTCCGGCGACCCGGTCGTCGTCAACGTCAGCAGCGGTATGGGGTCCTTCGCGGTGACGCACGACCAGGACCGCATCGAGTCCACGGTCATCGCGCCGCTGTACACGGCCTCCAAGGCGGCCGTCACGATGCTGACCACCCAGTACGCCCGGGCCTTCCCCGGCATCCGGTTCAACGCGGCGGACCCCGGGTACACCGCGACGGACCTGAACGGTCACAGTGGCCCGCAGACCGTGACGGAAGGCACGGACGCCATCGTGACCCTCGCGACCGAGCGGGCGGACGCCGGGACCGGACGCCTGATCGACCGGTACGGCAGGGTGGCCTGGTGAGGCACGGCGCGGCCGTCACCCTGCCTGCCGCTGCAGGGCGTCCAGGGCGGCCGTCACACGGTCGATGAGTTCGCCGCTCGCCCCGAGGACGTCCACCTCGTTCAGGCGTGGGAGGGAGGCCGGAATGCCGTCCTGTCCCCCGAGCGCGTCCTGCAGGGTCGGGGCCTGCCGGTGCAGGACGGCCTGCACGGCCTCCTGCACGCGGCGGGCAGCGTCCGCGCGGCCGATCAGGGGGGTGAGGGCGAAGGTGTACGCTTCGGCGAGCATCAGGCCGCGCGACGCGTCCAGGGTGGCCTGCATGTGCGCCGTGTTCACGTTGAGGTCCTCCAGCAGGTGCCGGGCCCGGGTGAGGGCCCCGGCGGTCAGGCCGAGCATCTGCGGCAGCGTCAGCCATTCCAGCTGCCAGCCGTGCGTGCCGCGCTCGTGTTCCTGAACGAGGGCGTGGTGCAGGGCGGGCAGCAGCGTGGCGTTCATGCGGGCGGCCGCGACGAGCAGTTCGCTCTGGACGGGGTTGCTCTTCTGCGGCATGGTGCTGGACCCGCCGCGGGCGCCCTCCGTGACCTCGGCCACCTCGCTCTGCGCGAGGAGCAGCAGGTCCTGCCCGACCTTGCCGAGGCCGCCCGTCACCAGGGACAGCCAGCCCGCCAGTTCCGCCAGCGCGTCCCGCTGCGTGTGCCAGGGCATGAGGGCCTCCGCCAGCGCGAGTTCCCCGGCAAGTGCCGACGCGACGCGCAGCCCGTCCCCGTTCAGGGCCGACAGGGTCCCGGCGGCCCCGCCGAACTGCAGGACCAGCAGGCGCGGCCGCAGTTCATGGAGGCGACCGGCGTGCCGGACGAGCGGCGCGAGCCAGCCCGCGACCTTCAGTCCGAACGTGACGGGAACCGCCTGCTGGCTGTGCGTGCGGCCCGCCATCACGGTGTGCCGGTGCCGCTGCGCGAGGGCCGCCATGACGGTCATCAGGGCGTGCAGTTCCGCGTCCAGCAGCGCGTGCGCGTCCCGTAGGGTCAGCACGAGCGCGGTGTCCACGATGTCCTGCGTCGTCGCGCCCCGGTGCAGGGCGGTGCGGGCCGGTTCCGGCAGCTGCGCCCGCCACTCGCCGAGCAGGGCAGGCACCGGCACCCCGTCGCGCAGCAGGCCCGGCTGCAGGCGCTGCAGGTCCACGCTGAAGGTCAGGGCGGACGCCGCGATCTGCTCGGCCGCCTGTTCCGCGATCAGGCCCAGGCGCGCCTGCACGCGCGCCAGGGCGACCTCCACCTGCAGCATGCGCGCGAGCTGCGCGTCGTCGCGGAACAGGGCCGTCATGTCCGGCGTGGTGAACATCGGGCCGTACAGCGCCGAATCCAGCGGACTGAAACTCACGCTGCCCCTGGCCGTTCAGTACGCATCGAAGAACACCGTCTCGTCCTGCCCCTGCATGCGGAAGTCCAGGTGGTAGACCGCGCCGTCCGGGGTGTCCTCACGCCGGGCGATCAGGGTGTGGCGGCGGTGGTCCGGCACGGCGTTCAGCAGGGGGTCGCCGCTGTTGTCCTCGTCGCTGAAGTACACGGCCGTCACGAGGTGCGTCAGCAGGCCGCGCATGCCGAGCCAGACGTTCAGGCGCGGCGCGAGGCCAGGCGCGGCCGACCCGGGCTTCAGGGTGTGCAGCGCGTAGCGGTGAAGGGGCGTGCGGGTGTGCGCGCGGCCGTACCCGCCGAAGTCCGCGTCCGCGCGGGCAGGGTACGCGCCGTTCGCGTCCGCCTGCCACACCTCGATCAGCGCGTCCTCGATGGTGACGCCGTCGCCGTCCAGCACGCGTCCCGTCAGGGTGACGCGCTCGCCGGGCACGGGACTGCCGGGCGTGACCATCACGTGCCCCAGTCCGGCCTGCAGGCCCTGAACGCCGGGCACGAGGCCCTGATGGAAGTACGGGCCGACCGTCTGGCTGGGCGACGGGCCGAAGTTCCCGGCGAGGTTCGAGGTGTCTTCCGGCAGCGGTGGGGGTTCAGTCGTCATGGTCCTCATCCTCGAAGGGGGTGGCATGATCGCCGCCCAGCACGATGTCGAACCGGTACCCGAGCGCCCACCCGGGCCGCGTGAGGCTCAGGTCGAAGCGGCTGACGAGCCGATCACGGCCCTTCGGATCGGGGATCCCCAGGTAGACGGGGTCGTACGCGAGGAGCGGATCGCCAGGGAAGTACATCTGGCTCACGAGCCGCTGCGTGAAGTTCGTGCCGAACACGCTGAAGTGAATGTGCGCGGGCCGCCAGGCGTTGTGGTGGTTGCGCCAGGGGTACGCGCCGGGCCGGATGCTGATCAGTTCGTACTCGCCGCGCTCGTCGGTGAGCATGCGGGCCGTGCCGGTGAAGTTCGGGTCGAGCGGCGCGTCGTGGTCGTCGCGCGCGTGCACGTAACGTCCGGCGGCGTTCGCCTGCCACGTCTCGATCAGCGCGCCCCGGACGGGCCGCCCCTGCCGGTCGAGCAGCCGCCCGCGCACCACGACGCGCTCCCCGAGCGGCTCGCCGTTCACGCGGGCGTTCACGGTCGTGTCGTGATCGCCGGGCTGCAGGCGGCCCGCCCCGAAGACCGGCGCGCCGAAGTCGTGCAGGCCGTGCGGCAGCGGGATCAGGCGTTCGTGCGGGGCGCGTTTCACGCTGCTGGCGTACGCGGGCGACAGGTGCGGGGCGTGCACCCCGCCGGGACTGGGGTGGCGTTCCTCGTGGTTCATGGCTTGTCCTCCTGGGCGTGCGGGCCTTCCGCGCGCGGTTCGGCGAGCACGCGTTTGGCGATCTGGAAGGCGCGGTTCGCGACGGGGACGCCCGCGTACACGGCGACCTGCATGAACACCTCGCGCAGTTCGTCGGGCGTGACGCCGGTGTTCACGGTCGCGCGGACGTGCATCTCCAGTTCGTGCTCGCGCGGGAGGGCCGTCAGGACGGCCAGGGTGAGCAGGTGACGGGTGTGGGTGTCCAGCGTGCCGCGCGACCACGGCCCGCCCCAGGCGTACTCGGTGATGAACGCCTGGAAGTCGCGGTCGAGGTCGGTGGTGGCCGCCGACGCGCGGTCCACGTGAGCGTCCCCCAGCACGCGGCGGCGCGCGGCCATTCCGGCGCTCACCCGGTCCGGCCACGCAGGTGCGTTCAGCCGTTCCAGGAACGCCAGCAGGTGCCGGGCGACGGCCTGCGGCTGTTCCACGCCCGGAAGGTGCGCCGCGCCCGGCACGGATTCGAAGGGCGCGCGCAGCAGGGCCGCCAGTTCACGGTTCAGGTCCGGCGGGGTGGCCTCGTCATGCTCGCCGCATAGCACCACGGCCGGGACAGTCAGGGCCGCCGTCTGCACGCGCAGGTCCGCGTCCCGCAGGGCGGCGCAGGTGCCCGCGTACCCCTGCGGGGCGGTGCGGGTCATCATGTTCAGGTACCCGCGCGCGCTGGCCGGGCGGGCCGCCATGAAGGCAGGCGTGAACCAGCGGGCGAGCACGCCGGGCGCGATGCGGCCCAGGTCGCCCGCCTCGGCCGCCGCGATGCGCGCCGCCCACAGTTCCGCCGTGCCGATGCGCGCGCCCGTGTCCATCAGCACGAGGCCATCCACGCGCTCCGGGAACGCCGCCGCGAAATCCTGCGCGATCAGGCCGCCCACCGACACGCCCGCCAGAACCGCGCACTCCACGCCCAGCGCGTCCAGCAGCCGGGCGAGGTCCAGGCTGTGGTCACGTACCGTGTACGGCGCGGGCGGCGCGTCCGACAGGCCGTGCCCGCGCAGGTCGTACTGCACCGTCCGGACGTGCGGGGCCACCGTGCCGGCCACGTCGTCCCAGATGCTCAGGTCGCTGCCCAGCGAGTTCAGGAACACGACGGTACGGTCTCCCCTGCCGCCCTGACGGCAGTGCAGGGTCAGCTCGCCCGCCTGCACGAACGGCTCCGGCCGTCCCGTGCGTGCCGTTCCCGTGCGCGCCGTCGTCACAGCTCCACCGGAAAGCCCACGTAGTTCTCGGCCAGCGAGCGGGACGCGGCCTCCGAATGTACGAGGTAGTCCAGCTCCGCGAGATGAATCCGCCCCTCGAACGCCGACCCGGTCGGGTCGCGGTGCAGCATGCGTGTCATGCTCCACGAGAAGCGCTCGGCGCGCCACACCCGCCGCAGCGCCCGCGCCGAGTACGTGTCCAGCGCGTCCCGGTCGCCGTGCCTCATGGCGCGGATCATCAGGTGACTGAGCAGCACCACGTCACCCACCGCGAGGTTCAGGCCCTTCGCGCCGGTGGGCGGCACGATGTGCGCCGCGTCGCCCGCCAGGAACAGGCGCCCGTACCGCATGGGTTCCGACACGAAGCTCCGCAGCGGCACGATGTTCTTCTGGAAGATGCGGCCCTCGGTGACGCACGACCCGGGCACGTCCAGGCGGCGGTGCAGTTCCTCCCACACGCGGTCGTCCGGCCACTCGCCGAGCGGGTCGTGCGGGCCGCACTGCACGTACATCCGCTGAATTTCCGGCGTGCGCGTGCTGAGCAGCGCGAACCCGCGCTCGTGGTTGGCATAGATCAGCTCGTGGTACGACGGGGGCGCCTCGACCAGCACGCCCAGCCACCCGAAGGGGTACACCTTGGTGTACTCGCGCCGCTCCGTGACGGGGATCGCCTGACGGCCCGGACCGTGAAAGCCGTCGCAGCCCGCCACGTACTCGCACAGCAGTTCCTCCGGCTCGGCGTCCGGCGCGCGGCGGAACGTGAGGCGCGGCCGGTCCGTCCGCAGGTCATGCATCGCCACGTCCTGCACCCCGAAGATCACCTGCCCGCCCTCCGCGTCCAGCGCGGCCAGCAGGTCGATCAGCACCTCGTGCTGCGGGTACACCGTCACCTCCTTGCCGTCCGTCAGTTCACGGAAGTTCAGGTGGTGCCGCTCGCCGCAGAACTGCAGGGTGACGCCCCCGTGCCGGTGCGCCAGCCGGTCCATGCGCCCGTTCAGGCCGAGGTCCCGTATGAGGTCCGCGGTCCAGTGTTCGAGCACCCCGGCACGGATGGTGCCTTCGATCTCCGCGCGGCTGCGGCTGTCCAGCACCACGGACTCGATGCCTTCGCGGCGCAGCAGCAGGGAGAGGAACAGACCGGCAGGGCCGGCACCGACGATCCCCACGGGAACGCGGGAGGTTCGGGTCATCATGCGGTCTCCAGGAATGAGAGAAGGAGTTGTGGTCCTGCTGAACTGACGCCCACTCTGCCGCGTGGAGGGCGGCCACTCAAGGCAGGCGTTCATCCATACCGAATGGGGGGCCGAATAGGGGGAGGAGCGTGCGCGCGATCGACGTCACGCCCTGAACGGAACCCGGCAGGACAGGGAAGCCGCCGCGATCCGCTACCCTGGACGGACGATGCTGAGCACGCTGGAAAAAGCCGGGCGGGTCCTGCGGCTCTTCACGGCCGAGAACCCGGAGTGGGGCGTCAGTCAGGTGGCCCGTGCACTGAACGTCTCGAAAGGCAGCGCGCACGACGCGCTCGCCACCCTCACCGAGACCGGACTCGTGCACCGGATGGTGACGGGGCGCTACCGCCTGGGCTTCATGATCGTGTCGCTGCACGCCGTCCTGATGGCCCAGACCCCCTGGCGGCACGTGGCACAGGACGAGATGGAACAGCTGGCCGCGCGCGTACAGCAGACGGTCACCCTCAGCGCCTTCGACGGGGGAAACGCCATCTGCGTCGCCGTGACCGGCACAGGGCCTCGCGCGCCGCACGACACGGTCGGCGCGCACCTTCCCGCGTACGCGGCGGCCGCCGGAAAGGCGATGCTCGCCTACCGCAGCGCCGAACAGGTACAGCGCGTCTGCGGCGCGGGCCTCTCCCCTTTCACGCCGACCACGCTCACGTCGGCGGACGCGTTGACGGCAGAACTCGCCCGGACCCGCCGGGCCGGGTACGCGGTAGAGGACGAGGAACTCCTGCCGGGCCGCGGCGCCCTCGCCGCACCGTTCCGCAATGCCAACGGCGAGGTGATCGCCGCCGTGACGGTCAGCGCCCCCACCGCCGCCTGTCGGGCGGCCCAGGACCGCTGGGTGCCGGACCTGCTCGCCTGCGTGAAGGCCATCTCCGACCGCCTGGGCCACCAGCCAGGCGAAGGAAAAGACCGGCTGCACTGGCACCTGATCGACGGAGAGGAACGCCTGATGCGCCCGCCCGGTCTACGCCGCGAACCCTGACCCGCATCCGGGGTGAATCTGCCGGCGCGTCGCCAGCCGACCGGAGGCCGCCACACGCGAGTGAAGACGGCCGCCCGATCGACAGTTTCAGTGTGCCGGTTGGCCCGCGGTCAGGGCAGTGGCTCGCCCGTGCGGGCCTGCTGCACCTTCAGGTACAGTGACCGCGCCTCCAGGAGGTTCGCGACGCGGATCAGCAGCTCGAACACGTCAAAGGGCTTGGTCAGGAAATCGCGCGCTCCGAGGGCCAGGGCGCGGCGCCGGGTCTCGGGCGTCGCGTCGGCCGTCAATACCAGGACCGGCAGGTACGTTCCTTCCGGCAGTCGGCGGTGCAGCTGCTCCAGAGCGGCGAACCCGTCGAAGCCGGGCATCCAGAGGTCCAGGATGATGAGGTCCGGGTCGTGCTGCGCGTGCAGTGCAGGAAGGCTCGCGGCGCTCGTCACGCCCGTCACGTGCCGGTACCCTTCGGTCTTCAGGATCTCCTCGACCAGTTCGACGTTGGGGGCGTGATCGTCGATCACGAGAATTCGGGCCGTGTCGTGCTGCGGAGCGTCATGGATCATGCGGTGCCTCCTGAACGGCAGGGAGAGGGAAGGGCGGGAACGGCAGGTGGACGCGGAAGGTACTGCCGCGCCCGGGCGTACTGTCCACGGTCATGTGACCGTGCATGGCCGTGACGAGGTGACGGCTGACCGCGAGGCCCAGGCCGGTGCCCTCGGTCGGACCGCTCTCCGCGCCGAGCCGGTCGAAGGGCGTGAACAGGTCACTGATCTGCTGCGGCGTGAGACCGGGACCCGAGTCGTGCACGCCGAGCGTCACGGTGCCGTCCGGCGCGAGCGAAGCGTCCAGCACGGCCGTGCCACCGGGCGAGTTGTACTTCACGGCGTTGTCCGTGAGGTTCAGCAGCACCTGCGTCAGCCTCTGCCGATCGGCATACACCTCGGGTGGGCCGCCACCCGGGACGACCACCGTGACCTGCCTCGCCTGCGCGGACGGCCCGACCAGTTCGGCCACCTCCCGCAGCAGGTCCGGAACGCTCAGGGACTCGGGGTTCAGGGTGAGGTGGCCGCTCTCCAGGCGACTGAAGTCCAGCACCTCGTTGATCAGGCCGAGCAGGTGCCGTCCGGCCCTCACGATCTGATCCGCGTACCGCGTCTGCTGCGCGTCGCCCGCACGCAGCTGCAGCAGCTGAGCGAACCCCAGCACGGCATTCAGCGGCGTGCGCAGTTCGTGGCTCATGCGCGACAGGAATTCGCTCTTGGCACGACTGGCGCGTTCGGCCTCCTCACGGGCGGCCCGCACTGCCAGTTCCGCCGCGTGCCGTTCGGTGACGTCCCGCGTGATCTTCGAGAAGCCGCGCAGCGTCCCGTCAGGAGCGTGCAGCGCCGTCAGGACCGTGCTCGCCCAGAAGGTACTCCCGTCACGCCGCACCCGGATTCCCTCATCCGCGACGCGCCCGTCACGCTGCGCGGTCCGCAGTCGTTCCTGCACGGCGCTGCGGTCGCCTGGCGGGTAAAAGGTCGCCAGGGAACGGCCCAGGATGTCCGGCGCGTCGTACCCGTGAATGCGTTGCGCGCCGGAATTCCAGCTGGACACCCGACCCTGCGCGTCCAGCGTGAAAATCCCGTACTCCTGCACTCCCTCGATGGCCAGCCGCAGGCGCTCCTCGCTGTTCAGCAGGGCGCGCGCCGCCTCTTCGCGCTCCGTGACGTCCAGCGCGTACACGAGCAGTTCGTCACCGTCCGGCAGCAGGGACGCCTGAAACCAGCGGGGACGGCCGTCACCGTGACGAAACCGGGTGAGCAGCGTCCCACCGGGCGGCGGCAGCGGCGCGTGCCGAGCGGCGAGCGCGCGCGTCGCGTGATCCACGCGCGCCCACAACGCCGCGGGACGGGCCGCCTCCAGCGTCGGCAGCCCCAGCTCCCTGCCCGCGTTCGGGCTGAGGTACGACACCGTTCCGCGCGCCGAATCGTAGCGGACCATCAGGATCGGGCCGGAAGAGATCAGCGACTCCAGGAACAGCCGCGCCTCCCGCAGCGCGTCCTCCCGCGAGCGAAGCAGGACGCCCGTGTCACGCAGCGCCACGGCCAGCTGCGCGATCTCGTCACGCCCAGATGCCAGCGGACCGGGCTGCTGTCCGAGCGCGAGCGCCCGCGCATCCTCACGGAGCGCCTGCATGCGCCGCACGATGCTGCGCGCGTACAGCAGCGTGCCCGCCGCCGCGCCCAGGATGCCCAGCAGCGCGGCACCGATCAGCACGAGCATCCGCCACTGCCGGACGCGCGCACTGTCGGCCGTGCGGGCCGCGACGAGGTCCGCCTCGCGGACCGTCATGGCCTGCAGCTCGGCGCGCAGCATGTCGAGTAGCACCTTGTTCTGCACCAGCTGCCGGATGATGTCCGCGCGGCTGCCCTGCACGTCCCGCAGTTCCGTCAGACCAGCGAGTTTCTGCCCGACCAACCGCCGGACCCGCTCCAGTCGCGTCCGCTGCCCGGCGTCACGTACCGTGCCGTCCAGACGCGCGAGGATCACCGGCAGGTTCTGACGGGCCGACAGGTACGGCGCCAGGAACCGGACATCATCCGTCAGCAGGTAGCCGCGCACACCGGTCGCGGCGCGCTCCAGCTGCACGCTGACGCTCTCGATATCAGACTGCAGACGCAGCGTGCGCCTCACCTCGTTCTCGGCCGTCACCTCCCGCCCACTCACGACCAGCAGGGCCGCGAGCGACACCAGCAGCGCCAGCAGCGGCAACGTCATGGCAATCAGGCCCTTGACGGCCAACGTCTGATCCAGCCACAGCGACGCCACGCGGGCACGCACGCCCGGACGCGTCACGGGGCGATCAGACCCAGCGTCATGGCGCGCACGACCGCCTCCGTCCGGTCAGACACCCCGAGCTTCCCGAGAATGCGCTCCACATGAATCTTGGCCGTGCCGGGCCGAATGCCGAGCTGACGGGCGATCTCCGGGTTGCTGTGCCCGCGCGCCACGAGCGTCAGCACCTGCTGCTCCCTGGGCGTGAGCGCCTCGGTCAGCCCCGCCTGACCGGGCAACTGCTGCGCCAGGAACCGCGAACGCCAGTACTCCGCGTCCCGCCGCGCCAGCGCGAGATCACGCGAACACTGCAGCGCCGTGATGAGCGCACCCGCAAATGCACCCAGCACGCCCAGACACGCCAAATCCTCCGGACCGGGTGCACGGACCGGTCCGGACGTGAACAACAGCAGGACGCCCGCACCGCCCACCGGGACACTCAGCAGCGCGGTCCCGTCCGGCAGGACCTGAAACGCGGGGCGGTCCATGCCCCGCTCCGCGTCCGGCACCACCTCCGGGCCCGGACCGCTCGGCAGGACCGCACGCACCTGCCAGGCCAGCGCTCCCCACTCCAGGGCCCGGCCGCACTCCAGGGCGCTGTGACGCGACACGGCGTCCAGAGCGGCACGCCACACGTCCAGCGGTTCGGTGAACGCACGGGTTACCTCACCGAAATCGAGAAGCAGCTGAAAGCGCGTGCCCTGCGCCTGCGCCGCGCGGTACAGGGAACGCAGGTCGCCCATCATGGCGCCCTGCGTCTGCTGACCGCGCGTCACACCCCCCCCGGCACACCAACCGCGTGCAGGGAAACAGACCGGACCGGCAACCGGAAGGCGAACACATTCGGGGAAGGACGCATACCGCCCCCCACCCTATCCGCGACCGGAGCAAAAGTCAGCAGTCGCCCTGCCACTCTGACCGTCACCGGCCATCCTCTGCCGACCGGCATACACGGGACAGGTCACACCCCGACGGCAGACGCGCGCCACAGGGCCCACCCCCTAGCCTCTGCATACCCGGCAGAACAGGCCGGGAACGCTGGGAAACAGGCACGCCACCTCACGGTCATCCGACCAGTCTGCTCCCAATGACCCGACAGACACACCCATCAAGGAGCACCCATGACCCGCACCATCACCGTACTCGCCCTCACCGCCGCCCTCAGCAGCGGCAGCCTCACCGCCGCCCAGCAGGCCAGCACCGCCGCACAGGTCACCAGCCAAAGTGCACAGGACGCGTACCTCGCCTGGACGCAGGCCATCAACGCCCGCCAGACGGCCAACGTCGTGAACCTGTACAGTCCGAACGCACTCCTGCTGCCGACCGTGTCCAGCAAGATCATCAACTCTCAGGAAGGCCGCACCGAGTACTTCAACGGCCTGCTCAGCCGCAAGAACTTCATGGTGCAGCCCCAGACGCAGTTCGTGCAGCCCATCGCCTGGAACGCCGCCATCGTTTCCGGCACGTACACCTTCTCGTATACCGACGGCGAGAAGACCGTCAGCCTGCCCGCACGCTTCAACTTCGTCTTCCAGAAGACCGGCAGGACATGGACGATCATCAACCACCACAGCTCCGTCCTCCCCCAGTAGATGCCTGGAGGCACGGCAGGCCGTCCCAAGGCTCTCCCGACAGAATGATCCGGTTTTGAGCTGAACTTTTGGAGTTCAGCCGAGCGAAGCGAGTGCCAGCAAGTTCAGTGTTGAGGAGATGGAAGCGGGCAAGCGTCCTGCAGGGCGCTTCCTGCAGGGCGCTGTCCTGCCCAAGAAGGGATGTCGGTGCTGGTTCCGGCATCCCTGGAATCGGATCAACACCGTATGACACCAGAATGAACTGAACGCCTGGCGTTCAACCCAGCGGCACATGAAACCACTGCCCGGCCGCGAGCACCAGAACGTACAGTTGAGAGGAGGTGGAACGGCGCGCCCCCCACGGTGGGAGGCGCGCCGTCCGGAAGGGATGGCGGGTCAGGTCAGCGGATCACGCTGCGGAAGCAGCCCGTCACGGTCTCACCCGCC